>NZ_JBTYKD010000077.1:0-8110 GCF_054880495.1 Nostoc sp. | reverse complement strand
GAGGAAACTACAGCACACAACGTATTAAATTTAACTCTAATTCCTCTGGTTAAATTTTCCTTACATACTTATAAATTTTCCCGCCGACTTACTTATTTCAAGTGCTAAATATGCATTAGCGCAGCTCGTCGTAGACATCGCACTCAAAAGTTAATCTTTCTGAGAGCAAATATTGTTATTAAATAACTGCGTTGGTATCGGCTATCAAAGTTTTCAGTACAGGTAATTCCTTAAAAGCAGAAAATAATGCTGCGTATCAGACAAAAATTTCTCAAGCTATAATAATTCATCTAGTTCATCAGGATTCACACCTAACTGACGCAAACGTTGTGCTAATCGTTCTGCTTTTCGTTTAGCTTCGGTAGCTTCTAGTTTAGCTTCAGTAGCTTCTAGTTTAGCTTCTGTAGCTTCTTGTTCAGCAATGATAGCTCGTTCAGTTGCAGCAACAGCTTCCTCTGTAGGTGCGGGAATTAATTCTCCTTCTAAAGTGAACCACCTTAACCACAACCTTTCAATATCTCGAAATGAACCCTGCCATAAGCCTAAACTTAAATTTATCTCTGGCATTAGTAGGCATCCATCAGTCAAATTCATCGGTTCATAGTGACCGCCGACTAACTGAAAAGCCCGAAGCTCATTAGTATAGCGACTAAAAACAATATAGTAGGGAATCCGCAAAATTCGTTCATAAACTTCCCATTTGCTAGGAGGTTTATCTGCTGCACTTTCTCTTGTTGTGCCTAAATCTTCATCTTCCGTACCTGGAGATAATAACTCAACAACCACGAAGGGATTTGCTGGCTCTTGCCAAGTTACATAACTTAACCGTAAGTCCTGCCCTTTGTATAATTTTCTTACCCCTACGACACCAAACCAATCTGGGCGCTTATACCACAAAGGATGCTGAAGATCATAATAGAGATTAAGGTCAGCAGCACTATAAACTAGTTCTGGATTCCAGTTAATTGGCTGAAAAGTTAAGTATAAAAGTAAGGGTTGTAAAAAGTGAAAATCGTCTGGCAAGCCTGGTTCCTCTGGGTTGTCACTTGGTAAATCATACATCGTTGGTAGCGTTTCCCAAGGAGGAAGCGGCGGCTCAGATTGAGGGATGTAATGGAGAGAAGAAGTCATATTTTTATACTTTATATTCTTCAAGAGAAGACCATATTTGCTGGATGTGTTGACCACTTTTTTCCAATCATTTGTTTGTAAAACTCCTAATCGATGTAAGAGGATGTTCCACATTTAACTTGCATATCTTGGCCGAGACGCCCACCCCACAAGAAATGTACAATTTCAGATTATGCAAAATAAATGTGGTTTAGCTTAACACTGGACGAAGTTTGAATGTTACTGCATCAGAAAAGCATATTTTCTCACCTTACCACAGGCAAAGAATGCAGCGCGTTAAACCAAACTATTGAATGTAGCTTCTGTCTTAATGTCTCCTTTGAAAGTTCAAATTTAGAAAAGGTGGGATAACAAATCATTAGAGTGTATTCTGAGCTTGATTAATTTACAGACGCTTGCGCCTCACAGTGTAATCTCGTAGCTATGCGGAATAGTTCTTGACCTGTGTGTAAATAACGCTCATCGTAGCTCAAAGGGAAATAAGCCAACTCTTCGAGTCCATCGGCTACTTGATTAAGGCTGTAGTAGAGGTGAGCCGCCGTTCTTGCTAGACTAGGGGGATTCGGTAGGGAGCGAAAAGTAATTTGTGCCTGCTTGAGATCATCTCGACAGATTTTTAAATATTCCTGAAATTCATTTAACAACTCATCATCAAAGGGATCAGCGGCTAATTGATCCATTTGTTCTTCTAGGGAATAGAGAATACCACAAAGCAGGCGATTGACTGGTTGATAAACTCGGCGCAGCCATTCGTCTACTTGCTCGTCAGCTTGTCGTCCTGTTTTTCGTCTTGTCTGGTAATGCTTTTGAGCTGATGCTGTACGCTGTAGGCGATCGCTATTTAATGTTTGAGACTCATCTTGCAGTTGTTGGTCATAATTGCGGCGATTTTGATTATCCCCTAAAACCTCATAAGCTGCATTGATACGGATAATCTGCTCGTGATCGGCTGTTTCCTGATGACTGTCAGGATGAAACAATTTAACCAAGCGGCGATAAGCTTGCTTAATCTCCGTTTGGCTGGCACTTGGACTAACTTTGAGAGTTTCGTAGTGGTTAGAAACGTGCTTATAATTGACCATTAATTCAATGTATCGTTAACTGACGCTAGCGGCTAACCTTGCCTCCAGGTCTTGGAACAACGGCGTACTCAAATACCTCTCCCCAAAACTGGGCTGAATCATCACAATTAAACGTCCCTTATTTTCTTGACGTTGGGCAACGCGAATTGCTGCACATAAAGCAGCTCCACTGGAAATGCCAGATAATAGCCCTTCTTCTTTTGCCAAACGCCGACTATAAGCGATCGCTTCTTCATCGGTGACACTAATCACTTCATCAATCAATTTTATCTTTAATACTTGGGGAATAAACCCAGCGCCGATTCCCTGGATTTTGTGTGGTCCTGGTCGTCCCCCAGATAAAACTGGGCTATTGGCTGGTTCAACAGCGATCGCCTTTGAGCTTGGCTTGCGTGCTTTAATCACTTCTGCTATCCCAGTGATCGTACCACCTGTGCCTACCCCCGCCACGATCATATCTACTTCTCCATCGGTATCTTCCCAGATTTCTTCTGCTGTAGTTTCCCGATGGACTTTTGCATTGGCTGGATTGCGGAACTGCTGCAACATATAGGTATTTGGTGTAGTATTAACTATTTGCTGCGCTCGCCTAATTGCCCCACTCATGCCTTCCATACCTGGTGTTAGTTCGAGTTCTGCTCCATAAGCCCGCAACATTGCCCGTCGTTCCCCACTCATTGTCTCTGGCATTGTCAAAATTAATCGATAACCCTTGGCTGCTGCTGCCATTGCTACGGCAATTCCTGTGTTTCCAGAGGTGGGTTCTACCAATACTGTCTTCAGAGGAGTAATCAGTCCCTCTTCTTCGGCGTCGTTAATCATACTCACCCCAATTCGGTCTTTAACTGATGCCGATGGGTTCATACTTTCCAGTTTCACCACAATTTGAGCAACACATCCTTCTCTTTGGGGAATGCGGTTCAACTGCACTAGGGGTGTACAACCAATCAGTTCTGTAATATTACGAGCAATTCGCATAATTTAGTCCTTAGTTATTAGTTATTTAGTTATAAGTCATTGGTCATTAGTCATCAACAAATGACCAATGACTGTTGACTAAATGTAGTACATGATATCGAACTGCCGCCGCGAATCTCGTTTTTCACAAAGATCCTGGAGCGTATATTTTTGCAACACTGAATTTGCCGCGCGACTTGCTTCTTGCCAAATTTCTTCTATAACCGAACTGTCTACCGTTTTGGGATTAACGTTTTCTTCACAAGTCAGCACCTCTAACCCTTCTAAACATTCCAAAATCTCAAAAAGGATGATTTTCCGGGGTTCTCGCGTTAACAGATAGCCACCTTTTGATCCGCGCTGACTCTTGACTATACCCCCACGCCTCAAAGTTGCTAGCAGCTGTTCCAAATAGCGATCGGGTATGTTTTGTTGTGCTGCAATTTGTCGAATTTGCAGAGGTTCGCCGCTTTCGTAATGGGCGGCCATCTCTAATAAGGCCAGAATTGCGTATTCCGATTTACACGATAGTTCCACAAGCAGCAATAAGTTAGGAGTTAGAAGAGACGCGATTAATCGCGTCTGTAGAGGAGTTTGGAGTGATTCAATTTGGATTTTAGATTTTCCTTCAATCTAAAATTGGCAGAGTTAGGATATTACGTAATATGTAACTTTATACGCCAACCTCTATTAGAAAAGCTCGCTCAGACAAAGTTGCTCACAAGGTAAGTCACTTGTAGAGTGGACATTACAATGCCTACCCTACCCTGGTCTATTCATCTAAAAACCGTCATAACTCATAACTTCTAACTCACAACTCCTAACTTTTATAGTATACTCCGGTTACATACTGGGGTTTATTCATTGAAAGGGGCGGGAAACTCAAGGGAATTGAGTGGGTGGTCGAGGTTGCTCCCCCCAACCCTTGGGGCATAGGGCATGGGCCAAACAGGTAACTTCTTCCCCACGCCCTATGCCCCATTTTCCATGCCCAAAAACTCAATTCCCAAGAGTGGGTGGAGTTTTTTATTGTTGCTACCGACAACAAAAAGCCCCGCCTGATGGCGGGGAGCAATAAAGTTCAAAATTCTCAGTGGATAGTCAATATTCTAGAAGGTGAAAGTTGTTCTGAGTGTACCGATAATTGCATCATCGTTATTGTTGTTTTGACCAGGAGAGGTCAACCAGATTACACCAGGGGTAACAGAGATGTTATCCGATACACGATACTTGTAGAAGCCTTCAAAGTGATAGGGTATATCATTACCAACAAAACCTGGTCGGTTAAAGGAATAGGGTTCTGCACCAGCGAAAAGACCTAAAACGTTACCCTTTTTACCGAAATCAGGTAAGGCTACCCCAAGACCATAGCTCCAGGCTTGATAATTATCATTTACACCGGAACCGTTGATATCGTGGTAAGAGACGTAGCCACTAACTGACAGTTTGTCGCTAGGTCTAAACGCAGCCTCCACACCGTAGGAGTTGCTAGAACCTCCATTTATTAAAGTGTTAGCTTGTTGAGTACCTACTGCAAGAATCTCTGGGTTTGACGTGGAACCGGAATTGAATAAAGAACTGCCGCCTCCATTATATCCGTGAACATAGGTAGCAGCTAAAGCCACGCGATCGCCAACACTAAAGTTCAACTGTCCAAGAGCTGCATAGTCGCCGTTGGTCAGACCTTGACCAATACCAGGATTATTAGCTTCCGATGCCAAGTAACCCGCAGTGATTGAACTATTTCCCAGGATGCCGCCACCTTTACCAAGCGGGAGATTGAGCGCTATACCTGAACCGCCACCAATCCGATAAATCGGACTTTCAGAAGCCAAGGTAGATAAAGCGCCGTTACCGCCGTCGGTTTGGTCGAAAAAGTAAGGGTTGTTGACAGCAGCATAATGGCTGTGTCGTCCGCCACTAGCTGCGAGGTAAACGTGGGCTGGGCCGATGGGAAATTCATAGGTCAAGCGGTCTATCTTGACACTGTTGTTACCATCGCCAGCACCAACTTGAAACGTTTGTGTGCCTTCAGCAGTAGCGATTTGATTCCCAGCATTATCAAATTTTGTAAAGGCTGCTGCATTACCTGCTGCAAGACGAGTATGTAAAACGTCTCTACCTGTGAAGCTGGTTTGCAAATCTAAACGTACCCGATCTTGGAAGACGGTATTGTTATTGTCACCAGTATTACCACCGAAGACATCAGTAACGCCAAAAATCGCTTCACCGACTAGTTTGGTAGTAGTCGAGAACTGATTAGCTTCCAATTCAGCAGTCCGCGCTTCTAAGGAATCTACACGACCGCGTAGGGTTGACAATTCTGCAGAAAATTCTTCTTGCAACCGTTGTAAGGTAGCTAAATCTTGTTTAGTCACCATGTCAGCTGTTGCTGTGGCAATCAATTCATTAACCCGATTCAAACAGGCATTCAAACCAGCAGCAAATTCATACCGGGTTAAAGCACGATTACCGCGATAAGTTGCATCAGGATAACCTGCAATACAACCATAGCGCTCAACCAAGGACTGCAATGCTTGGAATGCCCAGTCAGTGGGTTGGACGTCGGAAAATTGCGAAACCGATGTTACTTGAGACTGAGAGTTATTTTGGTTGCCTTCGTTGCTGTAGCGATTAACTTGATCTATTGTTGTTTGAGCTAATGTATCTGGCTGTTGGGCAACTCCCGTTACACCCGCTTGTTTGGCTGCTGATGCTTCAGTGGTTGTGCTTGGAGCCGCCATTGCTGTTGTCGAAACTAACAATGTTGCTCCCAAAACTGCTGGGCTAACCACTAAGGATTTCCATAAGAGATTAGACATTTTCCTTTACTCCTCACACCTTGTTTAGATAGTTGGCTTCGATTGCACCTAATTCTCAAAAATCCGGCATCTCATTGAAACCTGTGGATGAGGCATTGTTGCCACTACTACAATTTTAGTTTTTGCAAAGCTAATAAACGGTTAATTTAGGGTTAAAAACTTATGTGATTAACTTATGCAAAAACATATCTTCATATCCTAACATTATAAAACATCTGATCTAGATGGCAAGATTGGAGCGATCGCCTTAATAACTGTCACACGTACTTATCTAAATATCTAAGCAGGGAGTAGGGTTTAAGTCATTCGCTCCCTATTTACTCAAAGCTTTAGACACTTAGCAGCTTGTCAGCAAAAATCACTTCTTACACTTAGCCCTAGTAGAAATGGCACACCAGTTAGAACACACTGGCTCGGCTATACAGTAGGCAAAGCCTTCTAGCAGGGTAGTCCGCTTGGTACTGTTTGAATAAACACAAAATTAGGAATTAAGATTTTTGAAATCTCTACCTTCACTCTTAAGCAAGCTACCCGCTACGTCTCCATCAGGAGATGGATAGTCGGCTTTTGTCTGTGTCGCGGTGACTTTTACTTGTCTAGTGCCAGATATGAGAAGAAATCACTTAGTTGATTTTGGCAATCACCTGTGCTAAATCAAAGTCTGCTTGCGTTAACCCACCTGCATCATGAGTTGTGAGTGTAATCTTTACTTTATTATAGGAAATCTCTATATCTGGATGATGTCCTGCCGACTCAGCCGGCTCCACCAGTTTATTGACAAACTCGATTGCTTGGATAAAATCCTTGAATTTGCGGGTAGTCTGCAACTTGGAATCTTCAATAGTCCAACCTGACACAACTTTTGCCTGTTCTTGAATTTCCGCTTTAGTCAGTAGTTGTGTCATCTCAAAAAATTCCTATATAATATTTGATTTGTTACATCTTGCATCTGACAAAGATAAACCCTTTTTATTCTCCACAGAGAAAGGATCGGAGGATAAACTAGGACATAATGCGTGTGTGTATATTTAAATCAGATCCGGTAAGCTAATCGGCATTTAAGTTGTATAATAACAGGGCTGTTCGCGAAGCGTTCCCGTAGGGTAGCCCTTACTACAAGCGAATCATTCTGGAAAAATGAATAGACTTATCCGGAAATGAGAACTTTATTTCCCTGAAACCTAGCCCTGGACAGGGTTTTAGAGATTAGTGTTTTATTTTAGCTAAAAAGCCTGCTAGGTAAGGGTTTCAGCTATTTTGAGCTTTATTTGTGGATAGGTCAAATGACGATTAGCTTAGATAGACGCTATTGCTCACATCTGATCAGTTGCCAAGGTTTGAACCAAAATATTTTTATTTTTAACAAAACTTAAAGGCGTTGGCTTTGCCCGTCGCAGGCACCGCCATCTAAGTTTTCAAAAGCAACCGTTGATAAAAGAAGAATCACCTACAAAAAACTATCCGCTCTGATTTAGATCAGTTGATCTAATATCAGAGCGGTCTAGCGGGTCTTCAGGTTGCAACCAGACTGCCGGAAGGAACTCCAAGCTTGCCTAGCTACTTGAGCTAACTTAGTCTCTCAAGATGACTAAGGCTAACTTTTAGAGAACAGCTCCGGCGCACAGCCGGCTAACTGCAACCTGATGACCCATGCATTTACTACTTTCTATCATGGGCATCACCTCCTTATTGCCTAAGCGGTCTTAGTTTTAAAAGGGCAGAGTATTTACTCCGGGTTTATCACCTTCACCTAATATAACACATAAATTTAGAGATATTAACCATATACAGAAAAAAATCCCCCACCAAAAAATGGGAGATCACTGGAGAAGGGGGAATATTGACACTTTATTGGCTTATTACAGGGAGATTATTTAATCTGGGTGGTGTCAATTTTTGGCAACCACAACCCTAATTCGGGTCATGGTCGACTTTTGTATATTAAAGAGCGTTACCGCGAGGTAGAACTTCCTCAGGGAATACAAATTGTTCGTGGGGTTGATCTTGAGGAGCCATCCAAGCGCGGATACCCTCATTCAGCAAAATGTTTTTGGTATAGAAGGTTTCAAACTCTGGGTCTTCCGCCGCCCGTAATTCTTGGGAAACGAAATCATAAGC
>NZ_JBTYKD010000076.1:0-5181 GCF_054880495.1 Nostoc sp. | reverse complement strand
GCGACAAAAAAGTTCGCGCTGCTTTAAGGGCAGCGCGAAGAGAAATTTGTTTGGAACCATAACCTTGCCACACTTTATTGGAAGCATAAGCTTGCCGTTGCGGCAAAGTTATGGGTAAAGTCACAAATTACGAATTAGGAATTACGAATTATTTAATGGGGGTGGAGGGACTTGAACCCACACGACCTTTTAGGGTCAACGGATTTTCATTCTTCCGCAGTTTTCACTGCTACCTAATGGCAATAGCCAGCTCAGGTTTTAAGAATTGGACTCTCCCTTTACCCTCGACTTAACGTTAGGGTAGCTCCCGTCGGGTCTCTGCACCTTCCCGCAATTTTGGATTTTAGATTTTGAATTTTGGATTGAAGACTAATCGTAAATCTAAAATCACAAATCTAAAATTTTTGGGCTTGGCTCAGGATTGCCATGTCTGTTGTCAGATTTAGGTTTCCCTGAGTTTGAGAGCTTCCACTTGAGGGATTTCTCCTCCAAGGCTCAGTTATCTAAGTCCGTAGCGTCTACCATTCCGCCACACCCCCGTTACTGTTTGGCAACTAGTATAACTAGTTATTTTTTCGAGGCAGTAAATTACCTCCTCATCTATTCCACCATCAATTGTGTCTTTTGTCCAACTAGATTGAAAATATTTTTTCCAGAGTTGGAAGTTTTCCTTGTTTGGTCGTAATCAATCTGGATGAGTTTTCAATCTTGTCTGACTAGAGCAATTTTTTGCCAGTGGATTCTTGATTATAGCATAAATTCTATCTTTTCTCAGTCAATCTGGACATAAATGAGGAATTCTAGCACAGTAATGTTGAAAGCATTTAAGACTAGACTTTCCTGAGTCTGGCTCTTCAGCCTATGATGGAAAACAGATGCTTAAGACTTGAAAGTTATGATTGTCGCCCTGCTGTATCTGATTTTGGCTGGAGCTTACCTTTTGGTAATCCCGATTGCTGTTTTGCTGTACCTGAAGCAGCGTTGGTTTGTAGCTACATCCATTGAGCGTGTCTTCATGTACTTTTTGGTATTTTTCTTCTTTCCGGGTTTGTTGGTTCTATCGCCGTTTGTAAATTTTCGACCCCAACGGCGACAACTTGAAGTTTAACGAAATTGGTAGGTCATAATTCTCATGCGACGGATTGACGCTATTGGAATTGGCTTGGGTGTTTTTATTGCTGGCGGCTTGGCATATCTAGGATTGCAGCTAGTCGGTTTGGATAATCAGAAAGCTGGTATATGGAGCCAAGTCTTACTATTGAGTGGGTTAGTTGGCTGGTTAGCTACCTATTTTTTCCGGGCGATGGGACAAAAAATGACCTACCATCAACAGCGCGAACAGTATGAGCAAGACTTTCTGCAAAAGCGGCTAGAAGAGCTTACTCCCGAAGAACTAGCACGAATTCAAGCTGAAATAGAACAAGAAGAGCAATCTCAGGTGTAAAGTTATCATTGATGAGTCAAGAGTCCAAAGTCTAAATTTGGACTCTTGACATTTGACTCTTGATACTTTATTAAATGACTGCGATTTCTGATTGCTTTGAAACTCTTGGGCGCAATCGTGAGTGCGCTCTGATTCCGTTTATCACTGCTGGCGAGCCAGATTTAGAAACAACAGCAAAAGCTTTGGAGATTCTAGATCGTAGTGGAGCCGACATAATTGAACTAGGTATACCCTACTCCGATCCCCTGGCAGATGGGCCAGTGATTCAAGCTGCTGCTACCCGCGCCCTGCAAAGGGGAACGAAATTAGAGCAGGTGCTAGAAATGCTGCAAGGGATTACTCCCAAATTGCGATCGCCCATTGTCTTATTTACCTATTACAATCCAATTCTGCACCGTGGCATTGAAAAATTTCTCTCTTCAGTCGCTGCGGCTGGGGTTGCGGGATTGGTAGTCCCAGATTTGCCCTTGGAAGAAGCCGCCGGGTTGCTCCAACCAGCTAGTGAGATGGGAATTGACCTAATCTTGTTGGTCGCTCCCACCAGTTCTGCTGAACGGATAAAAGCGATCGCTCGCTCCTCCCAAGGATTTATTTATTTAGTTAGTGTCACAGGGGTTACAGGCATGCGATCGCAACTGGAAAACCGCGTGTCCGATTTACTCAAAGAAATTCGTAGTGTTACTGATAAACCTATTGGTGTCGGCTTTGGGATTTCTGAAGCTGCACAAGCGCGTCAGGTAAGGGAGTGGGGCGCAGATGCCGTGATCGTAGGTAGCGCTTTTGTGAAACGGTTAGCCCAAGATAGCCCAGAGGAGGGATTGAGTGCGATCGCCGAATTTTGTCAAAGTCTCAAAGCAGCCATCAAGACTACCAATACCAGCATAAATACTCCTCTTGATGAGACGAGGAAAGTAGAGTGAACTACCCCAACTTACCGAGTACGGTTGAAGTTGGGGCTTCTGTAATCACGGGGGAGTGCCTAAACTTAGACTTTCGCCCAAGAACAGGACTTACATCCCCTCCTACAGCAGAGACGGCTGAACCTTCCGCCTTTATTATTCTGATACCTTCTGCTCTAATATTTATGGCTGCGTTTCCATCCCTATCATGATGAGTGCCACAATGAGGACAAGTCCACTCACGGACATCCAATGACAACTCACTCACTTGGTAAAAGCAATTAGAGCAGAGCTTGGAACTGGGGAACCATCTATCAATTTCAATCAACTTTCCACCTTTACGTTCCAGTTTATAGGCTAAAAAGTTAGTGAATGTTCCCCAGCCAACAGACGCTCGTTCTCCCTTGGCGTCTCCCCTTGGGAGAAGACTCGCTAACGCTTCGCTATCAGATATTGATTTTGCCAATTTGTGATTACGATAGCGTAGCGTTAGCGAGTTTTCGAGCGTCACCATGCCTAAGACATGAAGATTCTCTACTATGACAGCTTGGCTATCGCTGACCAACTTATAACTAAGTTTATGTAGAAAATCTTGCCGCGAATTACTAACTCGCTCGTACACCTTGGCAACAACTTTTCTATATCTATTTCTTGAAATACTTCCGAGTTGCTTACGTGCTAATTTTTTCTGCTTGCGTTTGAGATTTTTCTCATGCTTGGCAATGTGCTTAGGATTATCGTAAAAAGATACTTTTTCGCCGTCGGTGACAACTGCAAAGTGTTTCAACCCTAAATCAATACCGTAAATTTTACCCTCTGAGGCAACGGGATTTTCACCCGCAGTCGCTACAAACTCCTCCACGGGAGCAACGCGCTGCTCCTCTACCTCAGTCAGGATAGATGCAAAGTATTTGCCTGATGGCGTTTTACTTACAGTAACAGTCTTTATTGTCCCCTCAATCGCTCTATGTATTTTGGCTTTCACTATCCCGATGTTACCAGGGAGTTTGAGTGAACCATCTACAATCTTGACGTTTTGAGGATATTGGATAGACTGTTTTCCAAATTTAGATTTGAACTTAGGAAATCCAGAACGTTTTGCAAAAAAGTTTTTGTACGCGGTGGTTAGATTGAGCGTTGTAGCCTGTAGAACTTGGCTATAACAATCAGATAACCACACCGTATCTTCAGCTTTTTTGAGTGCGGGTAAAAATGCGTTGAGTGCTGCACGGCTAAGTCCAAAACCCGTCTCCTTGTAAGTCTCAATTGACTTATTTAGGGCATAATTCCACCACCATCTAGCACACCCAAACGCCTGCGCTAATTGAATTTGCTGCTCAACTGATGGATATAAGCGAACTTGTACAACCTTATGCAACACTTAATATCACCTCCTTGGTATCCATATTTTATCACTTATATACATTATGTTAAAGTACCAAAATAAAATAATTCGGGATTCGTCATACATCTGGAATTGATTTTTTGCTTATGCAAAAAATCAATTCCAGATGCAATCCTCACCCCCCGCTCCCTATACCTGCCATTAGAGTACATTGAAGGTGGGGACTTCCGCGACACGTTAAAAAAGTATAACAGTGTAGTTTTTCTATCCTTGTTTGGTAGACAATTTGACCATTATGCTCTTGAATATTAACATCAGATATCAAGATGTAAAAAAACTAGCTGATACAGTCGCTTATAGTTCGAGTATTATGTGAAATCAAGTAGGCAGAAATTATGAGTGTGAGAGTGAGTCAGTCACAAATGATTATAGTTACGTCGCAATTGAGGAGCAAAGGCGATGAGTGAGAGTATGGCATTTATCGGCGGGGTTGCCGTAGCTGGGCTGGCGGCTCTCGTATTGCTCAAAGGAACAAATACTCCCCTACAACCTAACTTTGCTGTTGCTTCCCAAATGCCAGGGACTGTAGTAGCGCCGGGAATGCAGCCACAAATGTATCCTTACAGCCCTTATGGACAACCAGTGTATCCCGGTCAGGTTCAGCCAACGACTGCTGCCAGTTCTGACCAGCGTCTGGAGATAGAGAAGTTGAACACGCAGATGCAGCTAGAGCGTTTAAAAAACGACAATGAACAGCTCAAGGAACAGCTGAAGTTGCAAAATCAACAAATCCAAGGACAAGTCCAAAACTTCAATACTCAGCAGCAGTGGCAATTAGCCCAGCAGAATAACCAACAAAAAGCAGCAACATTCCAGCCGCTAAATCCTTGGTGGTCTTCACCCATGCTTTGGGCTGTGGGAGGCGCAACTCTCACTATTGGTGGTGGTGTTGTCGTTGCTGGGGTATTAGCTTTATTTTCACCACGGCAGCGTCCAGCCCGTACTGTACAAGTGATTCACCCCTACCAAGGAAATACGCCCTCTTTGGTTCCAGTGCGACGCGCTGAGTTTCTGCCTGCTTCGCGGATGGAAGCAAGACGAGTTGAAGCCCAAGAATACGACGAAATGCACTAATAGGGAAAATAAAATCATAGATGGACACAGATAATTCATCTGTGTCCATCTGTGGTTTAAAATCATCAATCAGCCTTAGTAGAGGTTTGCTTATTCCAGTAACCTCAATTTTATTATTGTCCATGTTGTTTCTCATAGAACCTCGCGGGATGTGGGAAACTCAGCGGCTTTAGAGAAAGAGAGGGAAACGGCTCGTGCGGTTTTAACCTCAGTCAGTATTAATTGCACTGGATGAGTTATAATAGTCTTATGACTCAACCTATTTCTGTTAAATGCAAGCTCATAGTACTCCCTAACTTTCGGAGCGAAATTGACCGCACGATGGAGGGGTTTGCTGATGCTTGTAATCAGATTTTGGG
>NZ_JBTYKD010000075.1:0-9853 GCF_054880495.1 Nostoc sp. | reverse complement strand
ATTGAAGGCATCATTCTCCCGAATCAGAAGCCTAACCACGAATCTCCAAGTAACTGGAAAGAATACTTTAGCTTTAGTACAGACCATAAAGTTATTGGTATCCAGTATCTCGTTACTTCATTCTTCTTCTTTCTCGTCGGCGGTATCTTTGCGATGGTGATGCGGGGAGAACTACTAACACCCGAATCAGATTTAGTTGATCGCACCGTCTACAACGGGATGTTCACCATGCACGGCACCGTGATGCTGTTTTTGTGGACATTTCCCTCCCTAGTTGGTTTTGCTAACTATCTAGTGCCATTAATGATTGGGGCGCGAGATATGGCATTTCCCCGCCTCAACGCCGTTGCCTTTTGGATGGTGCCAGTAGTTGGGATTTTGATGATGGGTAGCTTCTTCGTCCCTGGTGGCCCAGCCCAAGCCGGTTGGTGGTCTTACCCGCCAGTCAGTCTCCAGAATCCCACAGGTAACTTAATTAATGGTCAAGTTATCTGGCTCTTAGCGGTGGCAATATCCGGCGTATCCTCAATTATGGGGGCAGTGAACTTTGTCACCACAATCGTGAAGATGCGGGCGCCAGGAATGGGCTTCTTTCGGATGCCGTTGTTTGTCTGGGGAGTATTCAGCGCCCAGATTATCCAACTATTCGGATTACCTGCACTGACAGCTGGTGCGGTGATGTTGCTACTTGACCTCACAGTTGGCACCGCCTTTTTCGACCCCGCAAAGGGTGGGAATCCAGTCATGTTCCAGCATTACTTCTGGTTCTACTCCCACCCCGCCGTTTACGTGATTATTTTGCCCGTCTTTGCGATTTTCTCAGAAATCTTCCCAGTTTATTCACGTAAACCTCTATTTGGTTACAAAGTAGTTGCCGTTTCATCGATCTTGATTGCCGTAGTCAGTGGCATTGTTTGGGTACACCACATGTACGTCAGTGGTACATCAGGCTGGATGCGGTTGGTTTTCATGATGACAACGATGTGTGTATCTGTACCGACGGGAATTAAAGTATTTGCCTGGGTAGCAACTATTTGGGGCGGGAAACTGCGGTTAAATACCCCCATGCTGTTTGCCTTGGGCGGATTAGTCATGTTTGTGTTCGCCGGCATCACAGGGATCATGCTTTCCTCAGTACCGGTCGATGTCCACGTTAACAATACCTATTTTGTGGTGGGACACTTCCACTACGTCCTTTACGGCACAGTGACGATGGGCTTATTTGCTGCCATCTATCACTGGTTCCCCAAAATGACTGGGCGGATGTACTCCGAAAGCTGGGGTAAAATCCACTTCTGGTTAGCCTTCATCGGCACCAATCTTAACTTTTTGCCTATGCACCCATTAGGATTGCAAGGAATGTTACGTCGAGTTGCCTCTTACGCCCCAGAGTATCAATTCTGGAATGTGATCGCTAGCCTGGGCGGATTTCTCTTAGGAATGTCCACCTTGCCCTTCATCTTCAACATGGTGATTTCTTGGATGCAAGGCGAGAAAGCACCTGCTAATCCTTGGCGGGCAATTGGATTAGAGTGGTTAGTTTCTTCACCTCCTCCAGTAGAAAACTTTGAAGAAATTCCGATCATCATCTCCAAACCCTACGGCTACGGCAAATCAGAACGCTTAACAGCCAACCTCCCAGAATAACCCAAAGGGAAGCCACAGAAACCCTCCGCGTACCTCTGCGCTTCCCTCCGCTACCTAGTGCGTTTCAAACTCCCCCTCAAACTAAAAGCAAAATGGACAGCTATATCAATTCAAATGAATTGCACCAAACAAGCGCAGAACATAGCCACGACGAAGAAGGCAACAAAATGTTTGGCTTCATTGTCTTCCTACTGTCCGAAAGCGTTATCTTTTTAAGTTTTTTCGCCGGATATATCATCTACAAAACAACAACTCCTAACTGGCTACCAGCTGGTGTTTCCGGATTAGAAGTAAAAGATCCGGCAATCAACACAGTCATTCTAGTTTCCAGTAGCTTTGTGATTTATTTAGCAGAAAAAGCCCTTCAACGCCATGACTTGAAAGGGTTTCGCCTGTATCTCTTCGCTACGATCGCAATGGGAACTTACTTTTTAGTTGGACAAGCGATTGAATGGAGCCATCTGGAGTTTGGCTTCACCTCCGGGACATTCGGTGGCACATTTTACTTGTTAACGGGCTTCCACGGTTTGCACGTTCTTACAGGTATCCTGTTACAGTTGATTGTTTTGGGTCGTTCTTTCATTCCTGGTAACTATGAAACAGGTCACTTTGGCGTCAATGCAACTTCGTTGTTTTGGCACTTTGTTGATGTTATCTGGATTATTTTGTTTATCCTTATCTATGTTTGGCAGTAAATATTGATGGCAAGCATGAGGGACTAATTTTTCCCTCTGCTCCATTTAGCTTTACACTAAATAACTCGTATTTGGTACGATCGCAAAGAAGGCATACTCATACCAAGCAGTCCAAATGAAACTGCGAAGCCATCGCTGACGCTTTTCGGGACTCAATTCATATTCAAATGCCCCACGAGATACATCAATGGAAGATAGATGAGAGTTGCAACCGCAGCCGTGTTGATAAGTAAAACCGTATTTAGAAGCAATACTTTGCACCTTCATCTGAATAGCAAACACCTTACCTGCATGGAGTATGGCATCCCAAGGGCGTTTGTGTTCGATATCGCGCTGATCAAATCGTAAGGCACGTTCTTCAAAAACATGATCGCGGTAAATTGGTGCTAGATGCACATGATAGAAGCTGGCAGGTAGTTCATAACCAAACTCATTAAATAAATCTATACCAATGCGAGCCACTTTTACTTCATCAGCGAACTCGATTCCCTTTGATTCCACATCACAAAGAATTTCTGCAAAGTTCGGATAGCTGTGTTTGAGAAAGTCCTGCCCAAAAAACTCCAGAGTTTCCCACGCCAGTTGGGCAAATAGCTGGGAGAATGAGGGTATCAAGTGAGCTAGTTGGGGGCGATCGCTAAACAAGTCAACATCACCATGCTCTAATTTATATAAGAACAACTGTGCCATCTCAACATAGCTTTGGGGATAGTCAAGTCCAACACTCGCGCTTCCTCTAGCAATGTCTTGCCATGTAGAAGGTAGTTGAGAAACGTGAACCGCATTTTCTCCAGCAATGACTGCAACAGGAGGACATTCGAGAAGTTGCATCGACAATCTCCTTTAAGACTTTAATCTGTAATTTACCTTAAGCGATGCCAAGTATATCTTCTGAACACAATTAAAAATGTATGACAGACTGTCTTTTGACAGCGATATCTACTGTCAAGTCCGAAAAGTCAATCTAGCATTTACAGAAAACCACCATTCTGCAAGCCTCTGGCACTTCAATCAAGCCAATCACTGAGAAATTCAACTTGATTGTGCATCTGCTCAGCTGATTTTATCACCAACAGTTTCAATATTCTACGTACCTGCTCACCCACTGAAAATCGCTGTTGCTGCATCAGCAGTATACCTGCATGAGGTTGTCCGCGTGTGACAAACTCGGTGTGCAAACGGTAAAAGTCTCGCACATTGCCGCTATATATCACCCTGCCTTGTTCCGTCGCCCATATAAGCTGCTCGTCATCGGGGTATCTTAATCGATTTGCTTCCAAGCTCGTTATTACATCTATACCCCTCTCTCTTAAAGCTTGCACAATTGCCCGACGGTTAGAATCCTCATCGGTATACAGACGAATTTGACTCACGATTGTTTACTAGAACTGTGCAAGGCTAGGAGGCGATCATATTCAGCTTCATCTGCTGCAATGTCCAAATCGATTTCATTTTTGTTGGCGTAGTAATGGGTTAATGCCGCATAAATCTGCGCCAAGTTTAAATGCCCTATTTCATGGGCAATTTCTTCTATGCTATGACCCCCATTATGCCAAATTGCAATTCGACGAACGGTAACTCCTGTGCCTGCAATCAAAGGAGTACCCCCATGAATTCCAGGATGAGAGTCAATCAAACTACCAATGTTAACTGCTACAGCCAAAGTGTTTTCCTCTACACTCAATGCTTTTATAAGGATCTTAGCTTAATCTGATGGCAAGAGGGCCAAGGAATGGTTTGGTGAAACCTTGGTGGAAGGCGATGGTAATAGCCTAGAGCAGTTTAGGATATAGCTGTCCAACTACACTCCAATTTTCTTATATATTTTCTCACCTTTGACTATTTCTTCATAGTATTGCTCATAAGAGGTGAACCTGATAGATTCTTGTCTTCCTAAACCCAAGATGCCAAAGGTGCAGAGGCTATTATAAAACAGTTCATGTACCCGTTTTTGAAGTACCGGATTGAAATATATGAGGACGTTACGACAAAGGATAACATTAAACTCATTAAAAGAACTGTCAGTTGCTAAATTATGCTGGGCGAAAACAACATTTTCTCTTAGAGATGATCGAAAAATCGCGTTATCATAACCTGCTGTATAATATTCTGAGAAAGACTTCTTGCCGCCTGCTTTTAAATAAAGTTGAGTATATTCCTGCATCAGTTTTAGGGAAAAAATCCCACTTTTGGCATTTTGTAATACCTTCTCGTTCGTATCAGTGGCATATATGCGACAACGGTGGTAAAGTCCTTCTTCTTGAAGCAAAATTGCCATTGAGTAAACTTCTTCACCACTTGAACATCCAGCGTGCCAGATGCGAATAAATGGATAGGTTTGTAAGAAGGGGATAACTTGATTTCTGAAGGTGTTATAAAAGCTGGGATCACGAAACATTGATGTTACATTCACCGTCAGAGCAAGCAAAAATCGTTCCAAATAGACACGGTTATGCAGTAAACGCTCTTGCAATGCCGAAACATTTGCTAACCCCTCTAACTGCATGAAGCTCTGAATACGCCGCTTGAGTGAAGAAAGAGCATAATCACGAAAGTCATAACCGTAGTATTGATACAGCCCTTCCAAGAGCAGATGTATTTCGATGTCCTCTAAGGTTGGTTTGGGCAAAGGCATAATAATTCGTAATACTTCTCTACGAGAGGCTGCGCCAACGGCTGCGCTCAGTACAAGTTCGTAATAACGCTCTCTACGAGATGCTAAAAGCGTAGCTTGCTTCTCTGTAAGAGTACGATGACTCGCTAACGCTTCTCTACGAGACGCTACGCGAACGCTAACGTAATTCGTAATTTATAATTATTAGCCCAGGCATGAATGGGCTTTTTGAAATAATGATGCTGGACTTTGAGTAATTTCCATAAATCAATTTAGTTGGTCTTTAGCATCAATTATAAATTAGAAATTATAATTATTTGCTCATACAAGAATTTTAGATAGGTGATCAAGAAAAAATAATGATAACAACAGGCCTAATTCTATGCTTAAGTAAACTACGCGCAGCAAATGCACCACAAGAAAACAAATAGAGAAGATTTTTACAAACCATTTAAGATTGCTGCAAAATCTAACATATTTTACGCCTAAAATACCTTGCTGAATCAATTAAATTTGATCCCGGTGCTGGTTATGGGTTTCAGTTTAACCAAGTGACTGTTACTACTAAAATGGCGATCGCTATTATTGAAATCCCAGCTAGCCATCTAACCTGGTAGCGCAGATTTTTAATCTCTTGGCTCAGACTTTGTTTCTGTGGAATAGAATATGGTTCCAGTTGTACAACTTCGATAGCTACTTTTTGGGGTGTATTTTGGGGATTTTTAAAAGACACCTGCGTATGTAGCCAATTAGTAATCAGTTGGGGACAGTTCTTTTTAAACCAATTTAAAGCTAAAGTTCTAAAAACTGGTTTCGACATCCGGGCAATTAATTTCATCACCCTATTTAAGGGTTTCAAGCGAAGCTTTTGATTGATCAGATTGACTGAACCAACATCATACAGACAATCCAGAATTAGTTTCACAGTGGCTTCTTCACTGTTAATCAAGTTTTGCAATAAAAGCAGAACATCACGCATCCGCTCTGCTTCCTTATACTTTTCAGCCGAGTTTTCTGGAAGACTTACTGAAGGACTTACGGTTGTATTTACAGTATTTTTTCTTACTATCGTCATATTGGTAACATAGCAGCCATAATAATGTTAGTACACCTATCTACCGAGAGAAAGATTTTTTATCTAGAGAGAGAATCTAAAAGCCAAAATTTGTTTGTGAGATACATGACTATATCGTGTCTGTGAACTACCTACACTGACCTTGCAGTACAGTGTATGCTGTGGGGTGGGCGGTCTCCGCCCGCCCAGTAACCAAAGGCTCTCGTGTCGCCCACCCCACAATAAATAGTTGGATATTTTTTTATTTGGAAGTCCCTTACCACCCGATGCAATGGCATTGACCTCTTGCAAAAGTCCCTAACATCTCAGCTCCTCCCCGCAGGCTCTTAGGGGAGAATTTGAGGTAAGTTAAAAGCGGGGTGGGGTTCTTTTTTTGATTTATGCAAGAAGTCTATTGTCTGCAAAAGCGTACTTTTGCAAAGAAGCGACTGTCACAATATTTAAACAAACCTATATTTTAATTTCAAAAATGTCTGCTAAACACACAAATAGTAGAAGTCCTAGCCAATCTCGTGACTGGCCAATTGAGGAATTGCCTGGACTAAGCCACGAGGAACAATCTCAACTGCAAAATTGCGGGATTACTAGCACAGTAGCGCTAATTAAACAAGGAAAAACTTTAGAGGAAAGACTAGCGTTAGCAAATAAATTACAAATTCATCTTCAATATGTAAATAAATGGATGGCTTTGGCTGACTTGGCACGTATTCCCAGTGTGGGGACACAATATTGTGGTTTATTGCTCCATGCGGGTATTGGTTCTGTAGCGCAGTTAGCTCAAACTCCAACTCATAGATTACACCAACAAATTATGCGTTTGCAGGTAGCAACAATGCAGCGACGAGATTTGTGTCCAGCAATTGAGCTAGTACAACAGTGGAGTCAGCAGGCGCAAGCAATTATTAATTAGGAGTTTGGAGAGACGCAATTAATCACGTCTCTTTGGAGAGACGCGATTAATCGCGTCTGTACAGTTAAAATTCATAACTAAGTAAGTGGGTCAAATTAAATATAAAACCTTACTCTGCCTCTGGCTTCCCTCTCCGAACTCACGGAGAGGGATTGAGGGTGAGGTTTTATCTTATATTTAATTGTGCCTTCCTACTTAATAACTCCTAACTCATAATTATTCACTCTTTGATCAAGACTCCATTCAGGAAGATATCAGCAAGTCCTTCTGCCATTTCCTGCATTTGTTGGGGGGAAGCGTCAGGTTCGATGATGGTGTTATTGGAAAAACCTGCGATCGCAAACATTCCCAAGAAAACTTTCGCAACTAGCTTGGCATCCATTTGACGATAAATGCCTTTATCCATCGCTGTCTGAAAGAAGGCTTCGGCCACATCAGTCATTTTGGTAATCACTTCTAATTGAATGCGATCGCGCAAATCGGGGTGAAACTGCACCTCTATAAAACAAACACGCATCAAATCGGCATTTTTTTGGAAATTCCACATCCTCCGGCGCATCACCTGAGCGATCGCTTTATAGTTACCCATTTCACTTAATTCTGTGAGTAAATCTGTGAGAATCTCTACCCAGCCACTAGTAGCTACTTCCACCAAAATTGCTTTTTTATTAGGAAAATAACGAAATAGAGTGCCTTCAGCTACACCTGCTGTTTGTGCTAAATCGCGGGTGGTAGTGCCGTCAAATCCCTTAGAGGCAAACAATCGTTGTGCCGTCTCTAAAATCCGCGTGCGTGTCTGAGCTTCTGAGGGCGGGGAAGAATTAAAAATTCGCATAAAAGTTATGGTGAGATATGTAAAGCAGGATTTGTAGCATTATTGTCTACTTCAAGCAGAAAAAACCCTGAAAACTTAATACAAGATTAACGCTCTTTGGCTAAGTGTCCTGTTTTGTAGTTAGTGTAACTTTATCTTAATTTTTTTGCTTATGAACCAGAACAGTCGGTTGATTTGGGACTTTCCTGCGGAACGCTACGCGAACGATTTCAAATTTGGGACTTTCCTGCGGAACGCTACGCGTAGCTTGCTTCTCCGAAGGAGTACGACTTCTCTACGAGACGCTACGCGAACGCTACTTCGACCCTTCTCTACGAGACGCTGCGCGAACGACGTAGGCTCAGGGCAGGCAAGCTCAGTAAAAGTCAGTCGAACGGTTTTGGATTGGTCAGATCAAGTATCTGTCACATTGCGGCGGTTGTTTGTCACTTTGTCAACTTTAATCATCCTTTGGTGCGGATTGCTGCCAGAAATTGCTCTGGCTCAAACTCAGACGGCATCTCCTCCCCAAGAAATCAAAACTCAAACTCCACCAGTTGAAAATTCGATCCAACCATATCTGGATCGAGTCATCAAGCAGTTAAGGGAATTTCGCCTCGACAATGGTCTAAAATTCATTGTCTTAGAACGACATCAAGCGCCTGTAGTTTCTTTTCTTACCTATGCGAATGTCGGTGGTGTGGATGAGGTAGATGGCAAAACTGGTGTAGCTCACTTTCTGGAACATTTGGCGTTTAAAGGCACAACACGCATTGGTACAAAAGACTACAAAGCAGAAAAACCTCTACTTGAAGCATTAGAACGGTTGGATGCTCAAATTAAAACAGCGAAAACCGATGGCAAAAAAGCTGAGGTTGCTCGGTTAGAAACTGAGTTTAAGCAAGTGGAATCACAAGCGGGTAAGCTAATTTTGCAAAACCAATTGGGGCAAATTGTCGAACAAGCCGGAGGCGTGGGTTTAAATGCCAATACTTCTAACGAAGCCACCCGTTATTTTTACAGCTTTCCTGCCAATAAGCTGGAACTTTGGATGTCGTTGGAGTCGGAGCGATTTCTTGATCCGGTAATTAGTCGTGAGTTTTATAAAGAGAAAGATGTAATTTTAGAAGAGCGGCGGATGCGGGTGGAGAATTCACCCATTGGACTGATGCTGGAGAAATTTGTTGATACTGCTTACAAAGTCCATCCCTACAAGCGTCCGGTGATTGGTTATGACGAAGATATCCGTAATCTGACACCAGATGATGTCCAAAAGTTTTTTGATACTCACTACGTACCAAGTAATTTAGCGATCGCCATTGTCGGAGATGTGAACGCGGCTCAGGTAAAAAAACTGGCGCAAACTTATTTTGGCCGCTATCAACCAAAAACCAAAGCTGTTGAACAAATCCCGACAGAACCGCCACAACAACAAACACGCGAAGTTACTTTACGGCTACCTTCTCAACCCTGGTATTTAGAAGGTTATCATCGTCCGGCAATTACCCATCCAGATAATGCAATCTATGAAATCATTGGCAGTTTATTAAGTGATGGGCGCACGTCGCGGTTGTATAAGTCTTTGGTAGAAAAGCAACGTTTAGCGCTTAATGCTCAAGGTTTTAGCGGATTTCCTGGAGATAAGTACCCAAACCTGATGTTATTCTATGCTCTCACGGCTCCTGGTCATACAGTTGATCAATTGGCGGTAGCTTTGCGCCAAGAAATTGACAAATTAAAAACTGAGCCGATAGCGGCGGCTGATTTGCAACGGGTGAAAACCCAAGCACGGGCGGGTTTGTTACGTACCCTCGATTCAAATATGGGGATGGCTCAACAATTATTGGAATATGAGGTGAAAACTGGCTCTTGGCGGAATTTGTTTAAGCAGTTGGATGATATTGCGGCGGTGACGACGGCTGATATTGAGCGGGTGGCAAAAAAGACGTTTACGCCGGAAAATCGCACGATTGGTAAGTTGTTGTCGAAAGAAGCTTAAGAGAAGTAAGCAACTCAGGTCTAAAGACACTGAGCTTTAGCCCAGATCGAACATCCCAAACAAAGACATTTGTCCTTGCAACTGGCACGTCAACCCCGG
>NZ_JBTYKD010000074.1:0-46688 GCF_054880495.1 Nostoc sp. | reverse complement strand
TCGCCACCCGATATGAAAAACTTGCAGCCAATTATACAGCTATGATTACGATCGCCTGCATTTTGTTGTGGTTATAGTTTGAAAACACGCCCTAGCGAGGAGTACGCCTCGCGAACGAAGTTTCAGATTTTGGTGCGTAATACTGTTTGACTTTAATTAAATTATGATACAAATACGTTGGTGTCAACTTAACGTAGAATTTAGGCTTGGCAAGCTTTTGAGGTTTGACCCTCACCCCCAGCCCCTCTCCCAATTTTGGGAGAGGGGAGCAAATTCTCTAGTTCCCCGAATCCCAAGGTTGGAGAAGGGGTTAGGGGATGAGGGCAAAACGCCTTCTCAAAGCAGATTTTTTGTGAAGTTGACACCAATGGGCTTTTTCTGTGCCCCTACGCGAAATCTATATGTATCAGGGTTTTAGTGAAATGGTATAAGTCCAGTTAAATTCAGTCGCTAGTAGGAGGAGACACAGCACAATATTTATTAAAATAGTTCAGAAATATTCTAAACTACTTGGGAACAGCAGATGCCTCTTCACAAACTTGAACATTTTGACCCAGACTATCGAGAAACTTTTGACGGAGACGACGTTAAAGCGCTAGAGCTTTATACTGAGGGAGGAGAGAGAGTTGGCTCAGTGGCCGATGTTTTAGTTGATGACGATGGTCATTTTCGGTATTTAATTATTGATATAACCTTAGATTTTCTTACTAAGAAAATATTACTACCCATTGGTCTTTCCCGAATTGATTATCCTGCAAGACGCGTTTATGTTGATGGGTTAAGCAGGCAGCAAGTAGAAAGTTTACCTGATCACAAAGAAGACGCGATCCTTAATAATGATTATGAAGAAAAGGTACGTAGTGTATTTCGTTCTCCAACCAGTGGTGTAACTTACGATCGCGATACATACAATTATCAGAAAGAACCAGCTTTATATGGGTTAAATGAGCAATCTGATCAAATTTTTAAACTTTATGAAGAACGATTAGTTGCGAACAAACAACGCATAAAAAGCGGAGAAGTAACGCTTGGTAAGCACATTGAAACAGAAACTGCAAGCGTTACAGTAGATATTCAAAAAGAACGAGTTCTGATTGAGCGAGTTGTGCCAACAGAAGCAGGAAAGGTTGTAGATCCCAGTGAACTTCAGTTCCAAGAAGGAGAAGTAGCACGCATAGAAGTGTACGAAGAAACGCCTAAGATACATAAAGAAGCGTTTGTGCGTGAAGAAGTCCGAGTTAAGAAAGTAGTAGAACGAGAAACTGTGGAAGCACAAGACACTATTCGCCGAGAAGAGTTAGATCTTAATACTGTGGGTAATTTACATGTCGAAGAAAATCGTCCCACTACAGATGAAGCTATTTAAGTAGCTGGTCAATAAATTTGTGATATTATTTGAAAATAATCATGCAGGCAAAGTTAATTTTTATCTCTGCCTGTGTTTTTTTATTCAACAACAAGACACCTGACTTATTAGACAAGTTGGAAATTTTGGCCTTTACAAAATTTACATTCTGATAAACCCTGTAGAAATGCAAAATTTTGCGGTGAGTATTTTAATATATACGGCGAATTCCATGCACCAAGGCTAAACATATTTTTACAAAAGTTCAGATGCTCCCAATTTCGCATCTTTAGTTAGCCATAGATAGAACAATATCTATAACTTTTGATTATTGAACCATTGAAATAATTCATTCGGCAGAAGGAGGTAAACAAGTAAATAAATGTATAGTTTAGTTATTAGTAGATGAAGAGAAAATTTTTGAGGTAATATAATGGTTCTCTACAAACTGGAAGATTTTGAGCCTAACTACCGGGATACCATTGAAGGCCAGGACATTAAGGGGCTTGGGGTTTATACACAAGGAACTGAGGAAAAAATTGGCACTGTCAGCGATGTTTTAGTGGATGAAGAAGGTCATTTCCGCTATTTCGTCGTTGACTTAGGCTTCT
This sequence comes from Nostoc sp., assembly GCF_054880495.1. Lineage (NCBI taxonomy): Bacteria > Bacillati > Cyanobacteriota > Cyanophyceae > Nostocales > Nostocaceae > Nostoc > Nostoc sp. The sequence continues at coordinate 44,732 of NZ_JBTYKD010000074.1, read as the reverse complement.
GGATTTTTGGTAAAAAAGTATTACTACCAGTTGGTCGTGCCCGTATCGACTATAACAGTGATCGCGTCTACACAATTGGCTTGACTAGAGTGCAAGCAGAAGATTTACCTGAGTTCAATGAACGCCAAAGCCTTGATTATGACTATGAAGAACGGGTGCGTGGTGTATATCGCCAACCCACAGACTACGCCCTTCCTCTAGAAGCTTCATTAGCACAACCGGGAGACTACGCCCTTCCTGTAGAACCAGCATTACCATTGCAAGCGACAGCACCAGTAGATACAACCTATAAGCAGCCGATTACACCTACTTACAATCGTGATAGCTACACTTACGAAAATGAGCCTTCTTTATATGGGTTAAATGATCAAGATCATCAAACTCTAAGATTATATGAAGAACGCCTGATTGCTAATAAGAAACGCCAAAAAACTGGAGAAGTAACGATTGGCAAGCGTGTTGAGACTGATACTGCACGGGTTGCAGTGCCAATAGAAAGAGAACGAGTTGTGATTGAGCGTGTCACTCCAGCAGATGCAGGTACTGCCGCTTCTGGGCGCGGAGCAGATTTTCGTGAAGGCGAAGTTACTCGGATAGAACTCCACGAAGAAACTGCGGATATTCGCAAAGAAGCATTTTTGCGTGAAGAAGTCCGAGTTAAAAAAGTGGTAGATCAAGAGACAGTTGAAACTCAAGAAACTGTGCGTCGTGAAGAGTTAGATGTTAATTCTGGTAATCTTCCGATTGAAGAACGCTAAACAACGTAGTTATTAGTTAAGAACCAATAACTAATTTGACAGAGTACAGGTGGGGCTGTTTAATTAGCTTTGCCTGTACTTTTAAAGGGTCAAAAATAGATTTAATATAGCTAACTAGAAAGCAGTTCAGAAGTTTTGCATATGAATAGCTAACCGATGACCAAAAACATTGGACAGGCAAATACGAAGACTCGCACTAGCACCTCACTAGCAGATTTAAGAAAGAAGGTGAAGAATTTTGTTGTCATCGATAGGCAAGGTGAGCTAGTAGGAGTAGTTCATGATTTAATTGTTGATGCTAATCGCCGGCTAAACTTAATTATATCTAACCAGGCGAATCAAGAAACTCTAGAATATGGTCAGCAGTTAGCTAATAAACATCCTTCTTTATTTCAATTGCAGAGCCAGAGAATAAAACAAATTGACAAGCCGACTAAATCTGTTTTCATAGACTTAAACAAATCAGAAATTGAATATATGCCTGAATATTTAGAAGCAGAAACACCAGGCGATGGCACACTATCAGAAAACTCAACCAAGCAACTAGTCAATAATCAAAGTACAAATAGCCCAGTTGAGCCAGTAAATTTAGAATCGGTTAACGAACAACAGATTATTCGTTTACTAGAAGAACGACTAGTTGTTGAAAGCAGTAAGCGTAAAGTTGGTGAGGTGATTGTTCGCAAAGTCATCGAAACTCGGATGGTACAAGTTCCTGTCCGGCGTGAAAAGCTGATTGTGGAACAAATTAGTCCAGAACACAAACAACTTGCAGAAATTGATTTAGATGAAGGGGAAATTCTTGGCGTTGACTTGACCGAAGTAGAAAGACTTGAAGTTACACGCTTTGATAGCGGTTTAACGGTAAGTGGCGAATTTAGTTCCCCTAAAATTGCTAGTTTATTATTGAATGCGATCGCACTAGAGCAAAATCACGGATGCAAGCAGGTGCGAGTGACGATTGTTATTGAAGATGAGTCACACCAGAAAAAATACCAGGAGTGGTTTGACCGATGTTCTAAAAGTCAATCATTAAAGCCGGAAAAATAAGTTTATAGCAGATAAATTAGTGGGGTGGGCATTGTCCACCCTATTTTTTTACTAATTTAAGAAAAGAAAGTTAAATTTTCGTTCCTTTGCGGGTAAGTGAAATGTCTCGAAAGCAACTTAATTTACAATACTAAGCAGTTGCCGTTTTTTTGGCTACTTGCAATGAAATTTCGACTAAAGAGACTTTCACCGAAGAAACGACAGCGTTTTATCCCACTGATTCAGATTCAAGTTCGAGATGGAAAATTTGAGATTATGGGTATGGGTGCATGGTATTCCTACTGGCGTGATCCTTACCATCTGCTGCTAACGATTCCCTGGACTGCCTTTTTCATCCTGGTTTGTACTTTCTATGTAACGATTAATGCTCTATTTGCCCTAGCTTACTTGATAGGAGGAGATTGTATTGCCAACGCCCGACCTGGCTCTTTTTTAGATGTCTTTTTCTTTAGCGTGCAAACCCTAGCATCCATCGGCTATGGGGCAATGTATCCTAAAACAACTTACGCCAACATTATTGTCACCATTGAAGCAATGATCGGTTTGATGGGAATTGCTGTGATGACAGGACTAGCCTTTGCTAGATTCTCCCGACCTACAGCCCGTGTGCTGTTTAGTCGTGTTGCTGTAATTACATCTCATGATGCGATGCCGACTCTCATATTTCGCACCGCTAATAAGCGTCGCAATATGATTCTGGAGGCGCAGATGCGAGTTTACTTAATGCGCGACGAAGTAACCTTAGAAGGGCAGTTCATGCGTCGGTTCTACGATCTCAAACTGCTGAGGAACCAAACACCTAGCTTCACGTTAAGCTGGTCGGTGATGCATGTCATTGATGAGTTTAGTCCTCTATATGGGGTGACACCAGAATCCTTAACCCAGACAAATACTATGCTGGTGATCTCTTTGAGTGGCATTGATGAAACGGTTACACAGGTCGTCCATGCCCGTCATAGCTATGGTGCTAATGAGATTTTGTGGAACAATCAATTTGTCGATATCTTCCACCACGCACCCGATGGACATCGCTACATTGATTACAACCGCTTCCACGATGTTTTCCCTTTAGATGAAAAGAGTTAAAATGCCTGAAAGTTACTCAGAAGTCTGATTGAGTGGTGGTTGCAAGGGTTTAACCACAACTCGACCATTTTCAACTACAGTGCAACTTTTAACCATGCTCTTGCTGTAGTTAACTGCCACATCCTGGCACTGATTTTGGTAGCAGATATTTTGATTTTGCTCTTGTTGTTGATTGAGGACCACAACACAACACGCGCTGGAGGAGATGGACATATAACATATTTTGATCTCTATATCTATTATCGCTCTACTGATGCTGTTTAGCTCAAAAATTTGCTGCCCATGTGTTTTGATTTCTCCCTCTGCTAAAAATGTAGTAACTCGCATCAACTCAAGCCAAATGCATCTGAGATTTTCTCAAGATATAAAGTCCCTGTTGCAACGCCTAGCTGAACAACCCCTGACTCTAGGTGATATTCTATCAGAAACCTCAGAACGAGGGTTCAGCCTGGTAATTACATTATTAGTTTTGCCCTTTTTATTTCCTATGCCACCGGGATTAACTGGCCCTTTTGGTGGTGCTTGTTTACTGTTGTCAGTGCAAATGGTTTTAGGGAGGCGATCGCCTTGGCTGCCGAAAAGAATCGCTAACTACAAATTTCCTCGTCCCTTTGCCCAGTTACTTTTGCAAAATTTGGGACGTTTTACCAAAGTTTCACATAAAATCGCCCGTCCCCGATTGGCAAAAATAGCCCATAATCCTTTGATTTGGCGAATTAATGGGTTTTGTATCTCTTTATTAACAATATTACTAATATTACCAATTCCGTTTACAAATCCTATCCCCACTGTAGGTATTTTACTTTTGACTGTTGCCACCATTGAATCTGACGGTTTATTAATTGGCATCAGCTACGGCATCACTGTCCTGATTACCTTGCTGTTTGGATTTATTGGTTATGCAGTATGGTTAGCTCCCAGTTTGCTGCCATCTATATTTAAATAATAAAAGCCCCCAGCTTTCGGCTGAGGGCTGCAATTTATTAGGGTGCATCTACCATTTATTAATCCGCTTGATTGATTGCCATATCCGGGAAGATTTAACTTCTGAACAAAGTTATTTTCTTCACGTATTAAAAAATATCAGCAATAAAAAAGCCTTCAACTAAAAGCTGAGGGCTTTGATTTAATTAAGGTGCATCTACCATTTATTAATCCGCTTGATTGATTGCCATATCCGGGCAAATTAAACTTCTGAACAAATTTATTTTATTCTCAAATTAAAAAATATCAGTGATAAAAAAAGCCCCTAACTAAAAGTTGAGGCCTGTAATTTAATTAAGGTGCATCTACTATTTATATATCCGCCTTAATTATTGCTGCATCAGGAAGAATTGAAAAGAGAATGCTTTTGATTATCTTCACCAAAGATAAAATTTATTTCTACTTCCCTAGTTTCACTTAAGTAACAATAACTACCCTAGCCTCCCGGAGGATAACCTCCCGTATTTGACTAGGTAAGCATGGCTTATATTCACAATATTTTTACAAATAGTTGATATTTTCCCTGAATATACAAAGTTTCTGTCAATATTTTTGGCAGCATAACCGCAATATCACTAATTTAGTTTAGTACTTAGGTATATGACTATAAAAGTTAGATGCACCCAACTCAATGAAGCGATCGCAATTTATATTAGCCCTTGCTAGTTTTAGTATTGTCGGGGTAAGCTTTTTTCTGAGAACAACTTTTAGCAGTACTAGGGAACCTAAAATAATAACTAATACATCACGCTACAAAGAAATTCGTAATCAACTATGGTCTAATAAAGACGAAGTAAAACATTTTCCTAATGAGATTCCCACTGATGCCAAAGACGTTCGCCTTGCTTACTCTCCCCAATTTTTGCCAGCAGGTAGTTTTTTTCAAATTAGACTAAAAGAACCACCAAAAAAAATAGAAAAATTACTTTCACAATACAGTAGTAATGCAAAACACAAATATAAGGGTGGCAACACAAACGACCACATAAACCAGCCTAATGGTGTGCCGACAACTTTCTTCTACACCAGTGACTCTCATACAGAATCTTTTCCAGCTAATTATGAAATATTAGTATTAAATGCAGAGGATAAAGGTAGACCTGGCTTCAAGTGGAATCATGGAGATAGTTACGGTGTCGCAATTAATAGTTCAGCCTCAGAAATTATCTATTGGTCTGAAAAATGGTAATTAGCAATTCAATTATCCTTTTGAGGATATAGCATTTCCGAATAAGAATGAGGTACAGCTTAACCTCACCCCGATAAAGCTGTGTTTTATCTCCCCTCTCCTTAGTAAGGAGAGGGGTTGGAGGTGAGGTTTTGATATGATGTACTTCATGCACCTGGAAACCGCTATATCACTTTGGGTAGTTAAAACTTATAGCTAGCATCGCTAAGATTTTAATGGTGCTTAAAAACTATCTGAATATGTAGAATGCCAACTGCTTTAATTACTGGTGCATCTAGTGGTATTGGTAAAGCCTTTGCCCATGAACTAGCTGCACGCAAGACAAATCTTGTACTCGTTGCTCGTTCCGAAGAGAAACTAAGCCAATTAGCTAAACAACTACAAGAAGAACACAAAATTCAAGTAGACGTTATAGTTAAAGACCTCACAGAACCTAATGCAGCTGCTGCTGTATTTGATGCCACAAAAGCAAAGGGATTAACCATTGACTTATTAATCAACAATGCTGGTTTTGGTTACTATGGCGATTTTGCTGAAGGGGATGGAGAAAGACAAATTAAAATCGTACAATTAAACATTTTGGCATTGGTAGATTTAACCCATAAATTTCTACCCTTAATGCGGCAACGTCGTTCTGGAAGTATTATTAACGTATCTTCTATTACCGCATTTCAACCGATACCATACCTTTCTGTTTATGCTGCCAGTAAAGCTTTTATTCTCAGCTTTAGCGAAGCACTATGGGCAGAAAATCGTCAATATGGTGTGCGTATTTTAGTCACTTGTCCCGGGCCAATAGAAACAAACTTTTTTGCAGAAGCTAATTTTCCTCCAGCGCTGGCAAGTAGTACAAATAAAGTATATTCTTCTGAAAGAGTGGTTTGGGAATCTTTAGAGGCTTTGGAAAAAGGACATCCAACTGTGATTAGTTCTGATACTAACACTCAAATTAGAAGCAAATTATCTCGGATCGTACCGCGCAAACTTCTGCTGAATATGTTAGCAAAACACTTTAAAGCCTAAGTATATAGTTAGGAGTTAGGAGCAGAGACGCGATTAATCGCGTCTGTACAAGAGTTGGGAGCAGAGACGCGATTAATCGCGTCTATACAGGAGTTAAAGAAAGTGGTGAATTTAAAACTTCTAACTTTTTACTATTAACTCCTGACTTCTGACTTATTAGATATATCTTGTTAATTGAACTCGGTAACGGTCTTTTTTTGTAACGGCTATTTCCCCAACTTCTAAACGTCCTTTAGAGCGAATAGCAATTAAGTCGCCTGATTTTACTTGAGAACTGGCTTGAGTAACTTCCTTCCAATTGACGCGGACATCACCAGCATCAATGAAATCAACCATTTTGCTGCGGGACATCCCAAAACCAGCAGATGCGATCGCATCTAATCGCAAAGAAGCCTCCACAGTAGTTAATTCTTTTTTCTTGGGTTGCGGAACCTTTAATTCAGTTACCTGAATCTGCTGAGTTTTCACAGTAACCGATCGCACCTGGTTAAGACTCATTGACAAAAATTCCACTAACTCTGGGGCGACAATCGCCTGCGCCCCCCGTTCTCCCAAAACTATAATGTCTCCCGTCTTTTCACGAACAATTCCCGTTCCCAACATTGCGCCTAAAAAGTCGCGGTGAGAGGCAGTATCAAACAGGAAATTACCAGCAATTTCCACGGCGACAAGGCTGACTTGAGATTGATCTAAGGGAAGTTCCGAACGAGCGATCGCTATTCTTTGGCGTTCAGCTTGCGGATATCCACCCCACGCCACTAATTGCACTTCTGTTAATCGACTAAACACCCGTTGAATTTCCGCCAATTCTGGGGGAGATAGAAAATCTGTCAAAACCACTTCCCAAGTTTTGATCGCTTGTTCCGCTTGGTCAATTACACGAGCTAGACTATCTCGATTTTCAACACCTTTTAAAAGTTCTTCTCGTGGTAACATTCTTAAAAATTATGAGTTATCAATTGAAAATTAATCTGCTATAACTGTCTTGATTTTAGCTTTAATTCCCATTTCAGCAGGTTTTCATCTCTACCAATATGATTCATTCCACGGTATTTGTATCAGCATAACCTTGGATATTTTCGGGATCAAACTGACGTAATATTCGCGTTGCTTGCCGAGTTAGAGTTTCAGAACCTTGAACGGCAACTAAGTATTTACCTGCATCTAAGCGGTTACGATAAGGCAAAGCATCACCACCACCTACAAATAAACCGACTCCACCACCGACAAATACACCACCCATAGCACCACTAGCAGCACCCAGCAGTCCGCCAACGATGTGATTGCCAACTTTACCCGCCCAGGCAAAAGTATCTAAACCAGTGATCAGGCTGAATGTAAAACCGGCAAAAAAGCCAAATGGGATCAGCCAGGTTGCCATCAGTTGTGCTTGCTTTTTCGCTTGGTCTTTGGGGTCAATTAAGCCAAACTCATCAGCCGTTTTATACCCCCTCCCCAGAATAGTACTGTTTATGCCTTCTTTTTCTAAAGCTAAGTAAGCAGCTTCGGCTTGAATGCGGTCTGGTAATACGGCAACAAGGTAATTCATTGATTTTACAATTTGTTTAAGAGAACTTTTGCCTTAACTAACAGCGTATCAGTCCTGGTGGAATCAATTGCAAACCGCAATCGCGATCGCGGAGCGTCTCGTAGAGAAGCGCTGCGGCGTTCGCCCTTGGGAGAAGCCAAGGGCGAACGCTCAAGTTAAATCTATATTGGCTGATCACTTCAGCGAATCTAGTGGCTCACAAAAATGGTTCACGCCTTGCTTGAGGACATATATCAAAACTGGTGTTGCCAAAATCTTCGGAAACGTCGGCGTTGCTTTTAGATGTTCCATGATCTTTTGAAGTGAAGTATTAAGCAAATCTTCCCGATATTCTTGTTCGCAAATGACCACACGCCATTTTCTAGCCAAGGCATCTAACCATTCGGAATTTGCTCTTTCTGGTTGTTGTCCTGCCCGGATAGCTAGTGTCATCGCCGCATCTTCTAAATCTCCATCACAGTCTTCAATCAAATCCAGTGCTTCCATATCGCTGGGATCATCTGCCAATTGAGAGCGAAACTGTGCAATCTCTTGAGATGTTACTTTAGTCATGAGTCTTTGAGAAGGCGAGCGATGCCTACGGCGGTAAACTACGAACATTCAGTTATGGTACATCATTTCACAAAATTCCTGTTACAAATTTGAATTTTGATTCAAAACTATCATGAATTGAGGTTAGCCATAAACAGTAAAATACAAACATACAAAAATCTATGGTTAATATCATCGAAAACTTAGAACAGTCATATTGTGTAATCCAAATTGGTAAGGAAGTAACTGAACAAGATACTCTGAATTACCTTGCTCGCTTTACACATCTGATCAATCATCAAGAACGCATCGGCTTTGCTTTTGAATACTTAGGTGGGAAACCGAGAAAATCAAAAAATGTTGACAAAATGGAAGGTGATTGGCTACGTGGACACAAGAAAGAACTTGAGAAATATTGCTTGGGTATAGCTATGATTACTTCTCCTAGTTTGGAGTTCCTGCTACAACGAATAATCATGAAAGGATCTGGGAAGCGTTTATTTGGTTGTGATTGCGAACTATTCTATAGTTTGGATAAAGCAGAAGAGTGGTTTAAAACTCGTAGCCAAAGCAGATAATAGGAATTGGGGATTGGGAGGGCAAACGTATCTAATTTCACCAAAAAGCCTCATTTTTCAATGAGGCTTTTATAATTTTTAATTAGGAGATAAATCAGCAGTAAGGTGTTGGACATTTAACTTGCATATTACCTAGAAGTAAAACTCTTGTGGGGTAGGCCGGAAAGCTCGCCCTAGTTATGCAAATTAAAAGTACATTAGCTTACTAGCGTAGCGCTCTGAGGGTAACAGACCGTTGTAACTGAGCTAAAGCGCGGTTGTAATTCAAAATAGCTGTTACCCGATTACCTTCAGCTGTTGTGAGGTCATTTTCAGAGTTAATGACATCAGTTTGAGTACCTACACCAGCTTGGAATCGCAAACGGGCTAAACGTAGAGCTTCCCTAGCCTCTTCTAAACCAGTATTAGCGGTTTGAACATTGGTCAAACTAGATTGCTGGCTAGAATACGCTTGTTCTACCTGAAAGCGAATTTGGTTGCGCTGTTCGGCAAATTGAGTTTCGGCGATCGCAATATTAGCTTTTGCCTGATCTGCCCTTGCTACTGCTGCTCCCCCATCATATAAATTTAGGCTTGCCCTGACTCCTACTGCATAACCATCAGTGACGCTGATATTATCATTGAACTGATCTAGTAGGCTGTAGCTGGCTACCAAACTAACTTGAGGGCCTAGTGATGAAAGTGCTTGCCGTCGCTGTTGTTCGCCAATGTTACGTTGCGCCAATTGCTGTTGCAGTTCCGAACGGTTTTGAAAAGCCAGGACAATAGTTTGTTCTAGTGACTGGTTCCAAAGACCAGCTAATTCTACAGGGTCAGCTGCGCTGATATTCACTGACTGCGACAAACTTATGCGAGTAGCCAACTGACGACGGGCAACTTGCTGCTGGGAGATAGCATTAATCAGGTTTTGTTGGGAATTTGCTAAATTCACCTGCGATCGCAACACATCAAACCGCGTACCAACCCCAGCTCGCTCTAAAGATTGTGCATCACGCAAACTAGCTTCGGAGTTCTGCACAGCCGACTGGGAAATACGTACTTGTTCATCCGCTTGTTGCAGATTATAGTAGTCAGTGGCAACATTCAAACGGATTGTCTCAAACTGAGTTTCTACAGCCAGTTGATCGGAGCGCTCCTGTTCCTCTGCCTGTCTGATGGTAGCTTGCCGATTCCCAGAAGTATAAACGTTATATGTCAGTTGTGCAGATCCGTTGAAAGCTGTCGCAGGTATGCCTGCGTTAGGAGAGACTAAACCTTCCTGTTGGTATAATTTGTCCTCAAGCTGACCAGAAGCAGACTGACTGCGAGTGATATCACCAGTAAGACCAAGAGTCGGAAGCAAGGCAGCTTGTGCCTCGCGGACAGCAGCACGGCTGCGTTCTAGCTGCAATATCGACACCTGTAGATCGTGATTGTTACGCCGTGCTAGCTCTAGAGCCTGTGCCAAAGTAATCGCCTGATTTCCCTCAAGTCTTACTTCCTCTGGCTTGGTGGGAAATTGCAGGGGATTTGCATTGGGAGTGAGGTTCTCTGGAACTTGCACCGAACCTACCGATGCAGGAATGACATTTCCTGGCACATTCTGAGGTTGCACCGAACCTGCCGGTGCAGGAGTTACGTTTCCTGGAACAATTTGAGGTTGCACCGAACCTGACGGTGCAGGAGTATTACTCTGAGCTAAAAGTTCCCCAGACCCATTTTGTCCTAAACAGGTGCTTGATACTAGTAGCAAAGAAGCCGAGGAGTCAGTTTTGCTTTTCCCCAACTCCTGTGGACACCTCTGGGCTGACAACAGTTTTGCGGCTCCTGCACCTGTAGTTGAAGCTTCTAAAAATGTCTGCAACTGATTAACAGTATTTACCTGTTGAACCACTGGCGGCTGTAAAGAAGACAGGGACAAAATTTGTTTTTGGACAGAATGAGGTTTTGAAGTGTAGTTAGGAACTACTACGCTCTTTAATTTCTGCCCATTGGGGTCTGAATTACTGTTTTTTTGATTATTTTGAGCAGAACGGCTGACATCAGGCTGTTGGGAAGGATTAGAGGTAGGTATCAAACTGAAAAATCTACCTTTATCTTTCTTAATAACTTGTTCTATGGGTACACCAGTAGTTCCAGTGATTAACACTGGGATACTGTTATTCCTTAAAGGCTTCAGACTAAGTTTAGTAAAACCAAAAGCAGGTACTAGGGTTGGAACACTAACATCTGCACCATTAGGCAGTTGCGTATTCATGGTGTCCACAGCCAAGTCTTGACCAGAAGTAGAAGTCAAAACACTAGGAGAAGACGCCAGTTGTACCCCTGTTAGTTTCACAGTATCAGCCCAGGCGGGCCCAGTTGTTAAGACTGCTGCTGTCAAACCAGGTAAGAAGCTATAAAATAATTGCTGTCCTTTCACCGCATCCCCTCACACGAAAATCAATCTAGCGGCAGAAAACCTTTCTTCACCACAGAATATAGCACGATACTAAACTTAGGAAAGAATATACTACGATACTAAATTTAGGGTTCGGAACTCTGTTTGTCTTCAAAACGTCTAACAATGCGAGAAAGTTCCGCCTTTTCATCGATATTAACGCGAGTAGGAGCACCACTGATAATCCGTTCGTAGTTTCGGAAAGAATCTTTAATATCGGGACCATCCGCAGTGATATTATACTCACGAATGCCCTTATCATGCCAAGAGCCTCTCATTTTGAAGACGTTAATTACCCGCGACATTTCTCCGCGAATTTCTACGTACTGTAACATCAGAATTGTATCGGTAATCGTGGAAATATGGGAGTCAGTAATCGAATGCGCTCCCAGAAATTGCTCAGTTGTGTTGGTAAAGAAACCAGTAATTTCTTCTTGTTTAGCATAACCCGTTACACCAATTACAAACTGCCTAAATGCATTATGGCTCACTCCTCTCGCTAGTGCTGAAAGGGAATCAATGGCGATGCGAGCTGGTTTGAATGCAGCAATTTCTGATTTAATAATTTGTAGGTGGTCTTCTAAACCAGTTGATTCGGGATAGGTACAGATTATTTTGAGTAAACCTTGATGTTCTAATTCTTCAAAATCAATTCCCCAAGAGGAAGCATTACGAGATAGTTGGGCGCGTGATTCTTCATAAGCAAATAATATTACCTGTTCTCCATTCAGGCAGCCCTCTTGAATAAACTTACTAACTAACAAGGTTTTACCAGTACCGGTGGCTCCTGTTACTAAAATAATTGAATCTTTAAAGAAACCACCACCGCACATTTCATCTAAGGTTTGGACACCAGAAGATACTCTGACATTAGAAGATCGTTGACTTAAGCGCATTGCCCCCAATGGGAAGATGTTAACTCCTTGATTAGTAATTGTGAAGGGATACTCACCTTTCATATGAGTTGTGCCGCGCAATTTGAGGATTTCAATTGTGCGACGGCGGCGTTCTCCTTCTAAAATATTGCGAACAATTACGACATTATCGGAAACAAATTCTTCTACTCCAAAAGAGGCAACAGGTCCATATTCTGCACTACGTTCAGTGGTAATTACAGTAGTGACACTTAGTAGTTTCAGACGTGCTACTAGGCGAAAAATCTCGCGTCGCACTACTCCCATCGCTTCATATTGCTGAAATACTGCTGTTATTGAGTCGATTGAAACTCGTTTAGCTTTGTATTTGCGGATGGCATATTGCAAGCGCTCAATGAGCGCAGAAAGGTCAAAATTCCCCACGATATCTTGACCTTCTGGATCTGGAGAAGCATCAAGAATAAACAACTTGCCTTCTTCGATTAGGTGCAGCAAGTTCCAACCAAAAATATGGGAATTTTTAATAATATCAGTGGGTGATTCTTCAAAGGTAACAAACACTCCTGGTTCATCAAAGTAGGTAATACCGTTATAAAGAAACTGAAGAGAGAATAAAGTTTTGCCTGTGCCGGATGTCCCACTAATCAAGGTAGTTCTACCAATTGGGAAACCACCATGAGTAATATCGTCAAATCCTTCGATCATCGTCCGAATTTTTTCTACACCCCCAATTTTCGGTGGTTGCTTTGGTTCTACTTGCTCGTTTTCACTCATTGCTTGATCACAAAAGGGTATTAAAATAATTCGTAATTCGTAATTCGTAATTCAGTTTTGTAAGGGTGATAAAGACAATAACTACAAAACTTACCGCTTGTTAGAAGCTCAAGCGACTTAAACTCACAGAATTGGTTAAAGCCGATTTTTTATTACTAAAGTTTGGACTCAATTTTTTGATGATTAAAATTTTACTCTTCAAAATCTTCTTCACTGAGTTCTTCATAGAGCAAATCTAATCCAATCAATACTCTTTCTCTATCTGAAAGATCGCCGATAATTTTGCGAACGGGTGGAGGCAAAATTTTAGATAGTGTTGGCGTTGCCAATATTTTATCTTCTTCTGCCAGTTGCGGGCTTTTCAGGACATCGATGACTTTTAAAGCATAAACACCTTCAAACTCCTCTTCTAAAATGTTTTTGAGTGTTTTTAACGCCCGGACTGAATTCGGGGTGTTCCCTGCTACATAAAGCTTGAGAACGTAGGTTTTTCTGGCTTTATTCATCTACTTAATGGTTATTCATGATCAGAAAAATATAATATTTGTTCGCGGATTGGGAGTCTGTAACAGCAGTAGCTTGTTCCAAGTTGAATATCGATAAATTTAATTTATTTAGAAGTAGAACTCCTATAGACTTCGCACAGGTGAGCCAGGATATCTATCAACGTTAGGCGGTAATCAAGTAAAGTTTCATTGCTCCTTCCTTCTAATTTTAGCTGGTGAGAAAATTCTTCAATTAACTCCATGTGAATTTCGATGATTTGGGGCACAGGAATATGAGCATAAAATATAGTATTGATAAATTTATCAATTTTTTCTGGGAGTGTTTTGTCTGTGGTAAAATAATATATAAGAATCAGGCTGTAATCTGATTTAAGCTCTTTTAATAATTTTTGCCTTTCTGGTGTAGTCATCTCCTGGAAATGCTGTTGGCTTTTTTGCATGTGACTGGCAAATACCTGTATGTATTTGCCAATGTATGCCTTACTTGGATTTTGTCGCGGCCAATTTGGTAAGTAGTTGATTTTTCCACAGGTAGTTGCAGCAACAGGTAAATAGCAAAATTGGGCAATGATTCCATCAATCAATTCCCACGCCCACACGCTCAAACCTTTTTGGTTGGCTAAGTCAACTCGATTATCTAAACATTTGTTAATATCAGGTTGCAGAATGAATATCGGTAATAACATCTATTTTTGAATATATCCCTTTGATCGCCCTGACCAATAAACGTGGGTTGATAAGTTTGGTAAAGGCTTCTAGGGTAATGCTGGGTGTGCAGTAAACTGGTGATTCTAACCCCAAAATAACACTATGTGTTAGCAGATAGTGCTAGCCACTCAGTAACTTAGTTGTATGACTTAGTAGGTCTTTGATGATCAGGTATATGTCGGCATAGCAAGACACAGGAGCTAATTTATTATTTACATATCTCTGTATCTAAATAGATTTTTTTATTTTGCTCATTGATAAGATACTTAAACGAAGTTAAAGGTTTGTCGCATTCTAAATCATTATAATTCCTCAAGGTTCTAAAGCGAATCTTTAGGGTGATAATTGTTTTAACCGTCGCTATCGATCAGGAGTTTAAATACCAGTAAGAGACTGGGGAGGCTAGTTGCTAGAAATCAGAAACGTCGCCTCTTTTGAAAAATGCACTTGTCCGCAAGCAAGTGTCCGTGAGGTAAAATCCCGTTGTTTTAATGGCGTTGAAATAACCAGAGTTGCTTAGATGAGTCTTCTTAGAGGATATGACTTCAGGCGAAAAAACCATCAACTGGCAGATGGAAATGCCGGAGGTTTCCAGAGGAAGAATGACCCCCAAAGCCCTATGTTAATGCTACATTACCCGCTTTATGACTTTCAGGCAACCGTACCTAGCTGCCCCCAAACAAGTTCTCTGGCAGTGGTGTTGGAGATTTTTGAGCAGGAGCAGTGCGATCGCTTGGTAGTAGTGAATCAACAGCAATGCCCCATCGGATTGCTGTATTCTGTCCGTTTAATCCCAAAATTATTAGCAGATAGTGACGATAAAAATCTAAATTTACACCAATCACTCTCAACTTGGGGTCAAGCTCTAATTGAGCCAATACAGACAATATCAGCTTCTGAGTGTGTAGAGCAATTAAGTTTGCGCTTGGGTTATCTCCAAGGCGAAAAACCCCAGAACTTAGATTGGGCGTTGATTGACTCTGATGGTCGATATTTGGGACTGCTGGATAGTTCACGCCTGTTGCGATCGCTGGCTAAGGAACGCATGGCTGGGTTACAAAATTCAGGTGAGCATCGCCATGAATATGATCCTGGTGTGCAGAACCCAAATGAACCCAAGTCATTGGGACACCAGCCACTAGTACACTTGCTGGAAAGACTGCCTTGGCCTTTGATGTTGCAAACGGGTAATGGCGAGGTGGTAGCACGAAATCCCGCCTGGTGGCAGCAATTAGGAGCCTTGAAAGATCCAGAAGGAGTTAGGGAACAGGTGGAGGCAATACTTGTTCCTAAACCCTCCGAAAAACCAGAATATACCACCCAAGGAGCAATCAAGGTTCATCGCAATGGTCGGGAGAATCAGCTTGATGGTGAAGAGGAACCGACTCAGCAAGAAGCATCACCACAGGCTGTATACAGTCGGTGCTATTTGGATAGTCAGGTGGGGACTTGTACCTGCGTTCTCGAAGTGCAAAATGGTCAGGAGCAAATCTGGCAATTTGTCAAAATTCCCTTAGATAGTCCTGAGTTTAAAGTCATAAGTGCTGAGTCTGAGATTGCACTCAGCAATGATTTGTGGTTAATTTTAGCTACTGATGTGACTGAGCAGCAACAGCTTTGTAAAGAACTGGCAGCAAAAAATGCCGATTTAATTCAACTAAATCGGTTGAAAGATGAATTTTTAGCTTGTATTAGTCATGAACTCAAAACTCCCCTAACTGCCGTTCTGGGATTATCGCGGTTGCTCGTGGATCAACAGATGGGAGAACTCAACGAGCGTCAAGCCCGTTATGCGGGACTGATTCATCAAAGTGGACGCCACCTAATGAGTGTGGTTAATGACATTCTAGATTTGACCCGCATGGAGACGGGACAAATGGATTTGACGCTAACTCCGGTGAAAATTCGGGCTGTGTGCGATCGCGCCCTATCGGAGGCTAAAGCCATCCACACTCAAACTACCAAAGCGACATCTGCCTCGCCAACTCAAAATGCCCGTTTATCTGCTCCCCAATTCTGCCTTTCCATTGAACTAGGCTTAGATCAGATGGTGGCAGATGAATTGCGCTTACGCCAAATGCTAGTACACCTACTTTCCAACGCCTTTAAATTCACCGAAATATCTGGGGAAATGGGGCTGCGGGTGAGTCGTTGGGAAGGATGGATTGCCTTTACCGTTTGGGATACAGGCATTGGCATTCCTGAACACCAGCAACACTTAATCTTTCAAAAATTTCAACAACTAGAAAATCCCCTCACCCGCCAATTTGAAGGCACTGGTCTGGGGCTGGTATTAACTCGCGCCTTGGCTCGTCTCCACGGAGGAGATGTCAGCTTCTTATCTCGTGAAGGAAAAGGTAGCCAGTTTACACTACTTCTGCCGCCCAGTCCCCCGAAAACAGGCTTTTCGGAAGCAGATATGGGAATCAGAGAAGAGGAAGAAACACGACATCACCAGACACGGCAAAACCCCGTAGTATCGTCTACTTCCACACAGCATCATCCGGTTAGTTCGCAAGGGTTAGTCTTGGTAGTTGAGGCAGTAGCCCGATATATTGAAGACTTGACTGAACAACTCAAAAGTTTAGGATATCGCGTAATGATTGCGCGATCGGGGACAGAAGCAGTTGAAAAAGCTCGGCGCTTGCAACCAATAGCGATATTTTTGAATCCGTTGCTACCCCTGCTATCAGGCTGGGATGTGCTGACTTTACTAAAATCTGACACCGCAACCCGTCATATATCTGTAATTGTTACCGCGACGGGAGCGGAAAAGGAACAAGCATTTGCTAACCGAGCCGATGCTTTCTTAAGTTTGCCAGTAGAGCATCAGGTTTTAGCACCAGTTCTAGAAAAATTATGTGCTACACAAGCCGTTTTGCAACTAGGGTTAGATAACAGCGCAATTATACCAACTAAAACTCCACTGCGAATTCTCAGATTGGTGAATCCCCAGTTGGAATCGGTGAATCCCCATCTCTCACTTCGAGAACATCGGGTGATTGAAGTAGATGACCTAGATCAGGCAGAACTTTTGGCGCGGGTATGGCAGTTTGATGTCATTTTGCTAGATGTCGAAAGTACCACTGCCCAAATTTATCTGCAACAACTAATTGGGCATCCACGTTTGGCGGCTATACCACTGGTTACTTGCGATGTTGCAACTACCCTAATAGCTTCTAAAATACCAGAATTATCTGTATTTCCTTACTTAACACCATTTGCTAAAGACAACAGTAGTCGCACCGAGAAAACAGACGCCTTACTATCAGTACTGCAAATTGCTTCTGGTATTTGCTGCCCTCCTAACATCTTGGTAGTGGATTTGACAATGCTGCGTGATTTTCCCCAGGTAAGACGCAAGCAAGTTAAAGGTTATCAGACTGAAAAAAATTCCTTAATTAGTAGTGATGCTGAACGGGGTTCTGAGTGGTTCCAAGCTTTAATTCAGTATCTACAAACAGCAGGTTTTAAAGCGGCGATGAGTCCCTGTTGGGCAGAAGTATTACAACAAATTCGCCACCAAAGCGTTGACTTACTGCTAATTTGTTTAGGAGAATCAGCTATCCACAAAGACGTACTAAAAGCACTGAAAACATTGGGAGATTCGCCTTTAAAGTTACCACCAATTTTGGTACTGAATCAGCGATTAAATCACCCAAAAACCAGTTTTCACACTGGGGTAGCTTACAAGGAAATTGACAAGCAGAAGAAGAATATTTTGGAATCGATAGAAACTGTTGTTGGTGCGATCGCTACTCAAATATTACCGCGATCGATATCAATGGAAGACCTCTTAAATCAGATTAATCAAGCTTTAGTTGTCAATGGTTACAATGGCAAATGTTAATGGGAGTAAGAATTTTAGATTTTAGATTTTGGATTTTAGATTGAAATTTAATCCAAAATTGAATTGCCCAATTATGATATGTCTATTTTTTCATTTTTCTTTTTCTTAAAAGGAACTCGAACCAAGTTATAAGCACCCTTGGTCGATAAATTCTTGTAATCATCTGGCTGTAAGTCCATTTGTAAAAACTTTTTCTGTTCCGCCAACAGCAGCAGTGAGCGAGGTTTTAGCCCCTTGGCAGCCTGGTTTTTAATATGCTCTACAGCCTCTTGGGGAAATCCTAAATAATTTACGTGAATGTGGCTGTAAAAGACTACACTAGGCTTTTTGAAGCCAAGCATGATCAATTCTTCATCTGGTTGTTTTGCTTCTAGGATGACCGCAGACAACTCTCTTAAGGGTAATTGACGTTCTTGATCAATGAAAAAGGAAGCAGGTGATAAAACAAAAATTAAAAACGCCGCAAATCCTAGCAAGTTAATACTGATAATGTAGTTCCAACGGCGATTTAGTAAAAAAACCGCAACCAAAACAGCACAAACAAACCAAATCACGCCGGCTATGACTGGTAGACCAGATTGTTGAATTACTTCGTGGAAGTTGGTTATCGCTGGATCACTACCTAATATATGGGTTATGTTAAACAGTGCTATTGCCAAAAATGATAAAAACACTACATTCACCCAACCACTCCAGACGAGTAAGGGGGAGATGGAAGAAGACGCGGGGAGATGATCAAATACTCTCTCTGGATCATTTTCATTCTCCATGTTTGGTAAAAGGTCGCTCCACAACAGGGCTACCAGAATTGCTGCTGCTGGCATTAAAGGCAAGACGTAACTAGGGAGTTTGGTAACAGCAATGGTAAAAAAGCTAAAGATGCTAGCAAACCAGAACCAGGCGAATAAACCAAACTGCTGAAAACGTTCTTGAGAACGCCAGTGCGATCGCTGCCAAAACTTTAGTCTGATTATAGAAGCTGGTAAATACACTGAGTATGGCGTAAAACCCAGCAACACCACTATAAAGTAAAAATACCAAGGTGCTGAATGACCATTAACTACTTCTGTAAAGCGTTCCAGGTTGTGATAACCAAAAAATGAGTTAATGTAATTCCAGCCATTGCGCCAAATGACTAAAGCATACCAGGGCACTGACAAACCGATAATTATCAGTATACCCATGAAGAGGCGCATTTCCCGCAATACCTCTGGTAGCTTTCCCACGTAAAGCAAAAAGGCACCAACAATTAGCCCTGGCAAGACAATTCCGACTGGACCTTTAGTCAAAATTGCGCCAGCAATCAGCACATAAAAAGCTAAGTACCATTTATTAGGGAATGGGGCATGGGGCACTTGTACTGAGCGTTGCCGAAGTATTGGGGATTGGGGATTGGTTATTAATGCTGCTCCCCTGCTCCCCTGCTCCCCTGCTCCCCCTGCTTCCTGCTTTCCGCTTCCTTCCTTCCCTGCGTACCCTAGAAAGAAACATAACAAAGCTGATGCCATGCATCCGGTGAGCAACATATCAGAAACACCCGTTCTCGCCCAAATAATGGTTTCGACATTGAGTGCCATCAGGGCTGCTGCTATAGAAGATGTTAAGTAGCGGCGAGTCGGACGTGAAACTTGCTCTAATTCGTCTTGTTTAGCCAAATACCAGTGTACGGTGTAAAAAGCTAAACAAATTAAGCCGAAGGCCGCGATCGCAGAAGGAAGGCGTACTGCCCACTCATTCACGCCAATCATTGCATAAGCGATCGCCTGACACCAGTAAATTAAAGCAGGTTTATCGAAACGAGTGTCACCATCGAAAAATGGGGTTATCCAATCACCTGTGACTAACATCTGGCGGGAAGCTTCGGCAAACAGTGGCTCTGTCTCATCAACCAAGCCAGTGTTGCCCAAATTCCACCCAAAAGCTACCCAGCCAATCACTATCAACCACAAAATCGACACAGTTATACCAAGGGCTGGATTCTTTTCTATTTTGTGGAACCACTGATCAACAGTGCGCTTAACACTCAATTTCATTCTCATTAGTCAATAGTCAACAATCACTAATCAATAGTCGTTGGTTATCTATCTTTTGTTCTTCGGAGTTTTAAATTTAATAATTTTCCTCTACTCAGTACTTTATTGGACTTTGGACAAAAGTCCAGATTCTGGGAAGCTTGTAGCCGGAGAGAATGATTTGTTGTAGAGGCGATAATTGGTTCTATTATAAACAGAGCGATCGCACATCGACGATCAGTTTTCAGTAACGCCACCCGCGCACCTTCGACTATCGAAGGCGGAAATCTCCACCACTTTTGTTTTAAGGGATGAAAATAGCCAAAACGCCACCTGATGAGTTGTCCGACAAATTCTCTACTTAAGGAAGAGTCTGCAAACTCAGGAACTGCGACTTACATACACAATTGTTCATACCACTTAAGTGATGAATTGCTGCTTTCAAGGAATGATATTCTCGTGGCGTAATCTCTCGAAGAGATCAAGGAAGGACAGCAGCGTTTTTTGATAATCGAGAAATCCAAGGCCCCTGCTCTTCGACATATCGTAGAGGCATTCGATTTCCCGACCCAAATCTGCATCGGTATGCCACCAAGAGGCAAGTTGGGTCAACAAATGCGGCTTGAGACCGTGTTGAGCAACAATACCATCCCACACTGGTCCAGCCTCTCTCATCTGCTTAGCCAAAGGAGTCGCATACCCTGGGTAAGGTGCGGCCTCTATGCCAAAGAATGCCGCGAGTTCTGGCCACAGCCAGCGCCAGCGGAAGATATCACCATTGACGATGTTGAAAGCCTGGTTGGCGGCTTCAGGCGTAATCGAAGCCCACTCAAGATGCCGTGCGAGCAGATGTGCGTCAGTGACATCAAACAAGCCGTTGTACTGCTGGGGCGAGCCGGGGAAGAGAAAGGGGTGTCCGGTTTCGCGGCAGATAGTCGCGTACACTGAGAGTGTGACGCCCATGTTCATCGCGTTGCCGAGTGCGTAGCCAATGATCGTTGATGGCCTGTGAACACTCCACTCGAAGCCTCGCTGCGCGGCCTTTTCAAACAGAATGTCTTCCTGCACATAGTAGAAGTTCAGACCGGGGACGCGAGGCTGCTCCTCCCGGAACGGCGTATCCAACGTGCTTTGTCCATAGGCCTCGAACGAGCCTAGATAGTTCTTCCCGCCGGTCACAAGGGCAACGTGAGTAAGCCTGGGTGCAGCATCCAGCGCCTCAAGCAGGTTGCGAAGCATCGCACCGTTCACATCGCAGTTCTCTTGCT
The DNA here is from genome assembly GCF_054880495.1 of Nostoc sp. Lineage (NCBI taxonomy): Bacteria > Bacillati > Cyanobacteriota > Cyanophyceae > Nostocales > Nostocaceae > Nostoc > Nostoc sp. Next base: position 23,572 of record NZ_JBTYKD010000074.1, on the reverse strand, counting down.
CGGTAGCCTGGCGGGACCAGGTACAGAAAAAAACGTGCGTCACATCGATTCCTGCCAGCGCCGACTTCAGTTCGTCACCGTCGAGCAGATTTGCCGAAACGGGAAGGATTCCTTGCTCTGTCGATGGGTTGCGGGCTAGCCCGTACACCGTCCAATCGCTCGTCCTTACAAGGTGGTCGGAAAGGTTCTTGCCCACAATGCCTGTCGAACCTGCGACAAGGGCAATTTGTCTGGTGCTCATCAAGATCGTCCTTTCTACTGTAACTGTCAGTTTCAATAGTGCCACAGGTTGAAAACAAGTACCATCTGTGTAAATTTTCTTAGGCTTTAGGCGTTTAACTCAGTTTGAAAAATAGCTGGGGTAATTATGATGCCTAGATTTTTTATTCGCGACAGATTTACGCGAACACTTCTTTTTGTCCAAAATCCAATACTTTACACTTTACCAACTGTCGGGTATGGATGTAAAAATAAAGATATCAGCGAAGGGTAAATAATGCCCCTTCCGCACGGGCTAAACCTAGCTATCCGCTAACAGCACTATTTATGGACTCAACACTAGTTGCCATTCTCTGTTTTGGGAATTCCACTTAGGTAATTGAGTTTCGCCGACAACATAGGGACCCCAGTAACGACGCGAACCATCTTGTGCAAAAGCAACTAAAATATCTCCCTTCTCCAGCTTTAAATTATTCTCAGGTAGGGATAGAATCAGCCCTTTATCACTACCTTCTTCGGGAGCAAAATCCCAATGTGCCGGTACATCATAGTTCGTCTGTTTAGTACCAGAGCCTTTTCCTACCGACTCTCGCGCCAGTAGAGCCAGCCGCACAGGCTGATTTGTTTGATTGCTCATCCGCAAAGTCCCTTGATATTTGACTTTGCTAGCTGATTTATCACGATCTGCCAAGACAGGATGAGTATTCTCTCTACTGTTATGTTCTACTTGATTGGTTAAGGGGGAAATACCTTTTTCAGGTGAAACGGGTGTAGATGAAGTTCTTTCCAACTGGGTAGTTTCATTTGGCAGTTGTGAAGATGTATCTGGGTTTGTGGACTCAAAGGATACGCTCACTCCAAAGCATCCTACCAAAGCAACAAACAGTCCCAAGCAACAAGCTGTAACACCGACGTTACGATACACTGAAGATTTCATATTGATAGTTATTAGAAATAAATATTTTGTCTAGGCTTGACCAAATAGTAGCCTATTATCACAAAAGGCAATCATAAAAAGTAGCTTAATATAGACTTTCTGAAAATTAAGGGCACAAATGTATTATAAGTATCATTTTAAAAAAAACATTTTAAGTAAGTAATTTCTTTGATGTTTGACAAAAAAGGGATAGAGTTACCCATTGCTTCGGATCTTGACCGTAGGCTTAGATAAAAACAAAAAATTAGATACCGAGCCAGCTAATTCATTTTGATCAAAAAATAAAAGTTTCCTGAAACCGCTAACGGTTTCAATCAGGCGTCCTTGGCCACAGTGAAAGCCCAGCACATATAGGACTCATACTTGATTTTTATAATACAGGTATGGTGCGTTCCCATAGCGTAACGCACCTCTGTAGGGTTTTAGTACCGTAGTCTCGGCGATAACACACCCTACATATACTTAAGTTTTTTCAAAAATCAAATTGGATTGCTATATGTATAATATTAACAAACAAGCTTAGGCTAAAACCAATATCTTCTTTAATAAATATAGAGATATTTTAAGATATCTTGACTTTCCCCCAGAAGTCTATCTGATGCAAAACACTCGTCTCAATAACTTGTTCGATGCCATTGCTAGAGGCTTGGGGCAATGGTTTTTAAATCCTTGGCGGCGACTATCGTTGCTGATAATTAGTTTTTTGTTCGGTTTTTTTCTGGGAAACGCAGTTTCCACTACATCTGGTCAACAGGGTATATTGGACGTTGTGATAGCTGGTTTTTTAGTACTGTTGACGGAAATTACCAGCAGGATATTTTATAGTCGCAGCTTTTTGTCAAAGCGATCGCTCTTGGTAGAATCACTAAATCTCCTGAAAGTTGGTTTTACCTACAGCCTGTTTCTCGAAGCCTTTAAGCTGGGATCGTAGGGAGATGGGGAATTTATGGATTTGTGGCTGGGTGAAATTTTGGCAACGGATGCGGTGGGGGAAACTTGGCATCAGCAAGCAAGAGAAGCAGCGCTGGTAAATAAGTTAAGGGCTAAAGCTTTTGGGATCACGCCGGAAAATGTCGATGAAGTGATAAAAAGGCGATCGCATTTACTAAAATCTATCCTCCCAGCTTTTAGCCAATTTTGTCAAACTACTCTCCAGGTACAACCCCAGGAAATGTTACAGGTATTGTGGGACTTGTGGCTTCCTTTGGGGATCAAACTCGCATTACAGCGCCAACAGTTGGGACGCCCCCTGATTCAGGGAATATTGGGAGGACAAGGTACTGGTAAAACCACAATATGCAAAATTCTCAGCTTGATTCTCGATCAGTTGGGATACAGAACTCTGAGTTTGTCTTTGGATGACTTATATAAAACTTACAGCGATCGCTTGCTTTTAACACAGCAAGATCCCCGCTTGATTTGGCGCGGGCCACCAGGAACTCACGATGTAGATTTAGGCTTAAATGTACTAGATCAAATCCGCCAGTCGCAAAGCCCAGTTATGGTTCCCCGTTTTGATAAATCTGCATACAGAGGCGCTGGCGATCGCACGACTCCAGAAATGGTAACAGGTGTAGATATTGTACTATTTGAAGGTTGGTTTGTGGGTGTGCGCCCAATCGTTCCAGAGGCATTTAATACTGCACCGCCGCCAATTCTCACAGATGAGGATAGAGCATTTGCCCGTGATATTAATCGTCGCCTCCACGATTATTTACCACTATGGGAGCGATTAGACAGCTTAATTTTGCTCTATCCCACCGATTACCGGTGTTCTTTGGAGTGGCGCAAACAGGCGGAACAGCAGATGATTGCTGCGGGGAAGTTGGGGATGAGCAATGTAGAGATAGAGCAATTTGTCAATTATTTTTGGCGATCGCTTCACCCGGAATTATTCATCAAGCTGTTGGTAAAAGATGCGACAGTGGTTGATATGGTGATTGAGATTCATCCCGATCATAGTTTTGGTGAAGTATATTGCGATCGGATTAATTCATATTATTCTCAATATTACAGCAGTTTTCATGTATTTGAACCACATCTGTCGTAGGGGCACAGAAAAAGCTCATTGGTGTCAACTTAACGTAGAAGTTAGGTAAGGCATACTTTCGAGGTTTGACCCTCACCCCCAGCCCCTCTCCCAAAATTGGGAGAGGGGAGCAAATTCTCTAGTTCCCCTTCTCCCAAGTTGGGAGAAGGGGAGCCAGAATTTCAAAGTCCCTCTCCCAGATTTGGGAGAGGGATTTAGGGTGAGGGCAAAAACTACGCTTATAAACTTAGATGAAGTTTAAATTTTTGGATTAGGGGACTTGAATTTGTCCACCCTGTGGTTTTGATAATGCTTGTAATTCTTCCCAAGAATAGTGAGGGAGTAGTTCAATAGGTTTGTGATTGGCTCCTAATCCCAATCCACTTGTCGGCTGGAGTTCTGTAATTAATTCTTCAGCGTACCCTACCAGCTTATTGGCTGCAACCCCACCAGTAATTGCCCCTGCAATCCCACCAATTGCAGCACCTAACTTACCACCAATGGAGCTACCCAGTGCGGCTCCTGCAACACCACCTCCCAGAGCACCTACACTTGTAGCCAGGGGATGAGGCGAATCTGTCGCTTCTAAATTGTCCGGTTGAGATTGAATCTGTGGTTGCTGTTGTGGTGTAATTTGCTGTTCATTGTTCGTCATAATTTTTGCCCTTTTTGAATCGTTCAGCTATGCGTTAGCGTTCCCGGAGCGTCTGCTTTGCATTCAGCGTTGCTGCAAGTAGGTTGCCAACGCGCAACGCATTCGCCATAATCGTTAATGTCGGGTTAGCACCGGAATTTGACGGGAAAAAACTACTATCTACCAAGTAGAGATTATCGACATCATGGGTACGGCAATTGACGTTAAGGACTGAGGTTTTGGGATCTGTCCCAAATCGACAACTACCACATTGATGGGCAACTGCTTGTTCAGGTAGGTTAGTACGGGGATAAAGGCTAAATGGCAGGACGTGTTTAGCAGAGTCAGGGATTGATTTAAGTACAGATGTCCAGCGATGGATTAAGCGATCGCTTGCTTCGGTATTATTAAGTGTATAGTCAACGTGAATCTTGTCACCCATCACCCGAATCCGATTATTCGGATCTGGTAAATCCTCTGTTTGCAACCACCAGCCAACCGATCGCTCGGCTAGCAAATGGCGCTCATAATGAGGAATCAGCTTGACAAATGGTGCCATCAGTGGTGGAGCTTCTCCGGGAATCATATCGGCTAGCACATTACCTGTATTTTGTACCATGCCCATCGGATAAGGAAAATCCGGCTCTCCCCAATAAAAATCGTTGACAGCGATCGTTTTTTGAAAGTTGGCGTGATTCACCTCTAGATGTATGGAAACTATAGCTGTTTCCAGTTGCTTCATGAAATTCCGCCCCACCTGATCGGAACTGTTTGCTAATCCGTTGGGATGCTGATCGTTAGCAGATCGTAGCAGCAAAGCAGCTGAGTTGACAGAACCACAGGCAACAACCACAATATCGCTTGTGAACCAATGTTTTTCCCCGGCAATTTCAGTTTCTACTCTTGTAACCTCTCGCCCCGACTCATTGGTATGCAGCCGCAAGACTTTGGCATTAGTTAAAAGGGTCAAATTGGCATACATCTCGCGGGTAGGACGAATGGCGTTAACATCGGCATCGGCTTTTGCACCTACGAGACAAGGATATCCGTCAAAGGTATCGCAGCGAATGCAGGGACTCTTGGTGCGATCGCTTTCATTGAGCTTTAATCCTAGTGGTAGGTGAAATGGGTAGTAACCCAGTTCGCGGATACCATCAGCAAGTGACTCCATATCTGGCTCATGACTAACTGGCGGATAAGGATATGGTTCGCTGCGAGGTGGTTCTGTGGGATCTTCCCCTTCCTTGCCATGCACATCATACAGCTTTTCTGCCTGTGTGTAGTACGGCTCAAAATCTTGATACTTCAAAGGCCATTCTGGAGAAATTCCTCCCTTGTGAATTACCCTTTCAAAATCTCGCTCTCGGAATCGAATTAAGGCCGCACCGTAGAGTTTAGTATTGCCACCAACCCAATAACCTGTCTGGGGCTTAAAAGCTTTGCCTTCCTTGTTATACCATTGCTCATCTGTATGGTAGCGATGTTTTTCATAAACCTCCTCTGGATTCCAGTTAGCTTTTTCTCTGGGCAAAAAGTCGCCTCGTTCCAGCACTAGAATTTTTTTACCTGTAGGTGCAAGGCGGTGAGCCAGTGTCCCTCCACCGGCTCCCGTACCGATAATGATGATGTCGTAGCGCTCAGTGATGTTCATCATATATGTAAGATGTTTGTACGATCTATATCGATGGTTTGAGGTAAATTAAAAGTCATTTAATAATAATTATCTTTATACCAATTACCTAAAGAATTATACTTAACAATTAGCGATAAACATATAAATATAAGTTATAGAGGACTCGTATTTGATTTTTGAAAAAAATCAGTACACCCCGAAAAGGCTTCTTCCCATTCGGCTACGGTCACGGCAAGCCCACTCCTTGTCTACGCAAATAATTTCAAAAATCAAAGCAGACTGCTATACACTCCGTTGGGAAAAAAGATTTAAGTATACCTTTATATAGAACTAGTATTTGATTTTTGAAATGAACGTAGTGCACTGTCTAGGCTAAAATAGTGCATTAGACGTAGGTTGGGTGGAGCGGAGCGCAACCCAACTGATTATCAGGATGTTGGCTTTGGCAAAGCCTCCACCCAACCTACAATTTTTTTGTAACATTCTAGCTTAGACAGGCTACTACAAGACTATCGAGATTTTTTCAGAAATCAAATATGATTCCTATAGCAATTTAATATTAACTTGAACCGACTATTTATCGCCAGTAAGCAAGTTAAATAATAAGATATTCCTATGCCTGAAGCCATTGAGATTTATGACGATCGTATGTCTGCCTTACTACGCCCAGGTGCTTCACTCCAAGAGCTAGCCAACGGTGCAGTCCATAGCGAAGGCCCTGTTTACTTCCATGAAGATGACAGTATTGTGTGGAGTGATGCTCACGGCAACCGCCTGTTGCACTGGAGTCCTACCAACAACGTCAGTGTCCTCCGAGATCCATCTGATTACCAAAGCGGTAATTACCGCGATTTGGAGGGTCGTCTGGTTGGATGTTCCTCCGGTCTGCGTGCGATTATTCGACGCGAACATGATGGTGAATGGAAGGTTTTAGTCGATCGCTACCAAGGCAAACGCCTTAACAGTCCAAATGATTTGGTAGTCAAAAGTGACAACACAATTTGGTTCACCGATCCGCCCTATGGTATCACCGAGCCGAACCAAGGTTACGGCGGTGAACAGGAACAACCGGGAAGTTACGTATATCGCTTCGATCCGGCTAGTGGTGAGATTTATCCGGTAGTAACAGACATGGTGCGCCCGAATGGACTGGCTTTCAGTCCAGACGAAAGCCTTTTGTATGTCTCAGATACAGCTGGGTTTAATATTCCTGGTGGACCTCATCATCTTCGCGTCTACGAGGTTGGAGACGTAGGCGTAGCCCGTCGTAGACATCGCCATCTGAAGAATGGCCGCGTTTTCTGTGTCATCGATCCAGGACAACCGGATGGACTGCGGGTTGATGAACATGGCAACATTTTTACTAGTTCTCAAGACAGTGTGCAGGTATACGCCCCCGATGGAACTCAGTTGGGAAAAATTCTTGTGCCAGAGATCAGCACTAATCTAACTTTCGGTGGAAAGGAAGGCGATCGCCTTTTGATCACAGCCGGTCATTCCTTATATGTTATCGACCTGAATACCCGTGGTGTACGACTATGATTTATCAATTTGGGCTGGGTGTAGCGATCACCTTTTTTCTAGCTGAATTTAATTACCCACAGCTAGGACTACACTTGTTAAGTTCACTCTCTGGTGTGTATGCTGACGGACTCCCAGGATTGGCACTTTTACTACTAAGAGTTAGTCTTGGCGGGTTGTTTATACTACACGGCTATCCAAAAATAATGCACCTTCGACGCTGGGCTGAGGCTCTAAAAATGCCTGTCTTTCTTTGCTTTTTATCAGCTGCGTCGATGTTAGGTGGCGGAATTTTTCTCATAATTGGATTCCTCACCCTCTTAGCAACCTTGCCGATTCTCGGCTCAATGATTTATGCGATATATTTAGATATTTCTGGAAGTAAGCCTTTTGTAGCCCAAGATCCCTACTTAATTCCTGAAGAACAGTATCAGGGACCTTTAGGAAAAGGTGAACCGCCAAGTTGGGAAAAAGCCTTTATGTACTGCGTGATGCTGATTGCGATCGCGGTTTTAGGCCCTGGTGCTTATTCGCTGGATGCTGGGATTTTTGGAAGATGAATCATTGAATCCTTACCAAATATTTATGATTCAGTTATTAATCAAGGCTACATCATAAAATTTAAACTTCTGAGCTACAGTAATTATCGTTAGACCTTCTACCAAAGCCTGAGCAATTAACATCCGATCAAAAGGATCTTTATGATACATTGGCAAATCAGCAACCTTTATTCCATGTGCCAAGGTAATCGCTAAAACCTCTAACTGACTAAAGCGCAAAGCCTCCTCTAAATTACTAGGAGCTATTAACTTTCCTAAAAACTGTTTAATCGAAATTTACCAAGCACTAATAGCACTTACAAAAATTAAATTCTCAGGGTTAGTAATTACTTCTCGTACCTGATTTGACAACTTAGAATCATTTTCTAAAAACCATAGCAGGATATGAGTATCTAGCAGAAAACTCATTAATCTTCCCCATAAAAAGCAGCGATCGCCTCTTCTGAAGTGTCATCAAAATCATCAGAAAGCTTAACCTGTCCTTGCCAAAAACCCGCAACTCTGGGTTCTAAAACATCTTCACTACTGATCACCAGCGAGCCATGATTTAAACCCGCTTTTTCAACTATAGAGTCTGCTTGAGACAGAGGTAAAATTTTTGCCCAAGGAACCCCTTGACGAGTTAGCGTAATTTCAACATGATTTTGGATATCTGATAATAAATCAAGTAAGTTATCAGATAAGTAAGCAATATCGAAAGTTTTTTCTGACATTTGTATTTATGTCCTACTGACTACAAGCATTATAGCCAGAGAATAAAGTCAGAGTTTTGATGACACAAGGCTTTTGACCAAAAAATCCTGATTAATAGCATTGTGTGAGAAAATCAAGGCTTAAATCCGCTTCCTATTTCAAGATTCCGCAATTAGCAATATTGCGTGTCCATCAGGGTCTTTAACTAAACAACCGTTACGATCAGGACTTGCACTATCAGTAAACTGCACAATCCGCGATGACACAAACTGAACCCCATTCTGCCGCAGTATCTCTACTGCTTGCTCAATGTCATTGACAACAAGTTCAATTTGCACCTTCGCAATATCGCAACTTTTCCAGTCACTCGGTATAGGACGGCCTTTTCCAGGCAAAATATAGTCTAACAGTTCAATTCCCACACCATCTTGAACAGTTCGTAGTGCTGTAATTTGGACTTTCGCTCCTGGTAAATTATCCAAGCGAGTTTGGGTTGACTGCCAGTTAAGACTGCGGCTATCAATTTGCATTCCCAGGAGATCGCAGTAAAAGTGTAGACTTTGCTCGGTGTTAGAAACTGCGATTGCACTATGATCAATTCCCAAAAATAAGCGGTCGCTGTTTTGATGCCATTTATCTTTTCCTTTATCAGGCGGAAACCAAATTAACTCTAAATCATGACCGTCAGGGTCTTTAAACTTGAAGGCACGCACACCAGCAGATGCTTCATTATCAGGTGGCATTGTCTGAGGAGAAACTGAAATTGCTTCAATGGGAAATGAACGCAAGTGAGCATAGGCGCGATCCATATCACTGACCACAATCGCCAGATGTTGAAACCACAGGTCATTACTTTGTGAATCGCTGGGAATGGGTTTACCCTGAATCTTGAGATACTCCATCAACTCAATAAGTTCATCACCTAGTCGTAAAGTGATAATGCGAACTTTTGCCTCAGCCACATCTTGTAGATCGCTGTAATCCTGTCCTTCAACAGTGATGTCGGAAACTAGTTCAAAACCAAGCGCTTCTTTATAGAACTCCAAAGAGCGATGTCTACGACGGGCTACGCCTACGCAGTTCGTCACAGTTAATCCAATAGCTCGAATTCTTTGTACCTGTATATACTTTTGACTAGGCATCTTCGACAGCCTCTGTACTTACAATTAAGGGCAGCCAGACATAATACAATTGATATAATTGCCTCTGCTTGAAATGCGGATAAAATATCTTAATTTTATTATTATATATAGCGGTTTTACTTTGGATGCAACCTCACTTCCATTCCTCTCTCCTTTTAGGAGAGAGGCTTTGAATCTAACTCCCCAACGCTAGTAGGGAAGGGGCTGTTCTTGTTAGGTCTGTATTTCACTCAACTGAGAACTGCTATAGTTTTCTTCTTTAGGTCATTTAGATTGATTAACTAAGAATTTCACCTTAACTAATAACCCAAGTCTGAATATACCATAAATCTTTATTGAGATTGATATTAGCTTAAAAATTCAAATTTTACAAATCTGAAAAAATAAAGACATACTCTTGTCACAGAAATGACAAATAATTGAAATATTAGTCAGTAAAAAAATATACTGTTTATCTTTCTCTAGATAGATTAGAAAAATCCTCAATATTTCTTAAAATCAGAAAGCAAAAGTTTTTCTTCTTGAATCTATAATTGACCGATTATGACAATCTAAATTCCCAAGGTAATACTACGCCCAGAAAGCAAAAATATTATACAAATGCAATACAAATGCAAGTTTTAAAAATATCGAAAGCATTATGAGCTATTCCCCTTACTTACTCAAAGGTCAAAAAGCACTTGTGACGGGTGCTAGTTCTGGCATTGGTGAAGCGATCGCTCGCTATTTAGCTTTATCAGGTGCCGCAGTAGCTGTAAACTATCATTCTGAAGCCGAAGAAGCGCAAAAAGTTGTTGATGATATCAAAGCCGCTAATGGTGAAGCATTTGCCATTCAAGCTGATGTCAGCAAAGAAGACGAAATAAAGGCGATGTTCAGCCAGACGCTCCAGCAATTCGGCACTCTTGACATTTTAATAAACAACGCGGGTCTTCAAAAAGATTCACCCCTTGTAGATATGACCCTTGACCAATGGAATACAGTCATCGGGGTAAACCTGACAGGACAATTCTTATGTGCTAGGGAAGCTGCAAAGGAATTCTTGCGCCGAGGCGTACAGCCCGATATTTCATCTGCCGCAGGTAAGATTATTTGTATAAGTTCAGTGCATCAGGTAATTCCTTGGGCAGGACATATTAATTATGCCGCGAGTAAGGGCGGTATAAATATGATGATGCAAAGTATTGCTCAAGAACTTGCACCCCACAAAATTCGCGTCAATAGTATTGCCCCTGGTGCAATCAAAACTCCAATTAATAAATCAGCTTGGGATACTCCAGAAGCAGAAGCGAAGTTACTAAAACTGATTCCAGCCAAACGTGTGGGAGATGTAGAAGATATCGCCAAAGCAGCAGTTTGGTTGGCTTCTGATGACTCTGATTATGTTAATGGTACAACACTGTTTGTAGACGGTGGTATGACCTTGTACCCCGGTTTTACAGAGAATGGCTAAAATAATTCGTAATTCGTAATCAAGTTTTGTAACTGGAATTTAGAAAGAGCCACAAAACTTGCTGCTTGTTAGAAGCGGGGGAATTAAAATCACATAATTGGCTAATTGAGAATGCCTACAAAAGTTACTGTCAATCCTGGTTTGATAACCATCAACGATGGTTCCTCTTTTCTAGTAACAGCTAGTGATGGTTCCATCGACGAAAATTTAGCTCAAGGTTTTTTTGTTTGGGACACACGCCTAATTTCTTACTACGAAATTTCTCTGAATCGCTACCCCCTTTCGCTGCTAGCCTCTAGCAATATCACCCATCATAATGCGCTTTACCAATTCACCAACCCGCAACTTACTACTATCAATAGCTCTTTACCTCCAGGTAGTTTGCTTATAACTGTTCGGCGCGACATTGTGGAAGGTATGCATGAAGATATTGATATAACTAACTATCACAATGAAGTTGTTAATTTTCAATTAATGCTAGCTGTGCGCTCAGATTTTGCGGACATTTTTGATGTCAAATCACAGCGACTCTTGACGCGGGGTGAAACAGAAACCAGATGGAAAAATGGTGTACTCACAACTGAATATCGGAACGGTTCTTTCTTCCGAGGTATTGAGATTGAACCAGTTTGTGGTACTTCTGAGCCACGCTATGCCAATGGTCGTTTAATGTTTGATGTGGCGATACCTCCGGTGAGCTGCGCTAACGCTCCTGGCAAGACATGGCACACTTGTATCAACTTTACAGCCTTAGCTGATGGAAATGTCTTCAAACCTCAAAACACCTGTGCTATACCTCACAATACAAAAGCCGGAAAAGTCAGGGATGAGTTTCTGATTAATGCCACAAAGTTGCGATCGTCTAATGCTGAAATTGCCGAATATTATCAGCAAGCGATCGCGGATATGGGAGCGCTACGGATTGAGGTGTATGATAATGGGCATCAATTTTGGATGCCTGCTGCTGGTATTCCTTGGTTTGTCGCCGTTTTTGGCCGCGACTCAATAATTGCTAGCTTGCAAGCGATCGCAGTTTATCATGAATTTGCCCGTGGCACGTTGCTGAAACTGGCTCAACTCCAGGCAACTGAGTTGGATGATTGGCACGATGCCCAACCGGGCAAAATGCTGCACGAAATGCGGCGCGATGAGTTAACTACACTCAACCTACTTCCATATCATCCCTACTACGGAACAGTAGATACTACCATCCTTTGGATTGTTACTTTATCTGAAGCCTATAACTGGAACGCCGACCTCAGTATGCTTGATGAGTGTCGAGCGCCACTGGAAAAGGCGCTAAATTGGATTGATAAATACGGCGACTTGGACGGGGATGGATTTGTTGAGTACTTAACTCATTCGTCAAAAGGATTACGCAATCAAGGTTGGAAAGATTCGGGTGACGCAATAGTTTACCCAAACGGTGAGTTAGTTGAGCCGCCAATCGCTTTGTGTGAAGTTCAAGGCTACGTTTATGATGCGTGGCTAAGGGCAGCTTTAATTTATGAAGTCTGGGGCGAAAAAGAACAAGCGAAAAAGCTGCGTCAAAAAGCCGAAGAACTTTATCAACGATTTAACGATCGCTTTTGGATGGATTCAGTTGGCTTTTACTGTTTAGGATTAGACGATAAAAAGCAGCAAATTCAATCAATTACCTCAAATCCGGGTCATCTGCTCTGGTCTGCTATCGTCCCACAGGAACGAGCAAAAAAACTTGTTAACCGACTTTTTCAACCCGATATGTGGTGTGGTTGGGGTGTTCGGACTCTTTCATCTGAAAATCTGGCATATAACCCGATTAGTTATCAACGCGGTAGTGTTTGGCCTCATGATAATTCGATCATCGCGGCTGGATTAAAAAAGTATGGCTATCACGAAGAAGCTAACCGGATTGCTGAGGGTATTTTTGCTGCTGCTAGTTATTTTCAAGCTGGGCGAATGCCAGAATTGTTTGCGGGAATTGAACGCCAAGATGATAACTTTCCAGTCCCCTACCCAGACGCTAATATACCCCAGGCTTGGGCTGCTGGTTCAATTTTCTTACTGATTCGTACCATTTTAGGACTTAAAGCTGATGCCTCAAAACAACAGTTAAAAGTACAGCCCTCACTCCCAGATTACTTACCGGATTTAGAACTCACAAATTTGTCCGTGGGAGAAGCTACGGTGGGATTGCGCTTTTGGCGCGATGGCGAACAAACCCAATGGGAAGTTACCCATCTAGATGGTGAATTAGAAGTTTCTACATAATTATTAATTACTCTTATGGCATCTGATTCATCTAATAAATCTATATTTGCGGCGATGGGTGCTAACTTAGCGATCGCTATTACTAAATTTCTCGCCGCCTCTTTTACTGGCAGTTCTGCCATGATGTCTGAAGGGATTCATTCAGTTGTAGATACTGTTGATCAACTGGTACTTTTGCTGGGAATTCGCAGGAGCCAAAAGCCAGCAGATGCTAGCCATCCCTTTGGTTATGGTCAAGAACTTTACTTCTGGACTTTCATCGTTGCTCTCCTCGTCTTTGCCATTGGCGGCGGTATGTCAATTTACCAAGGAATCATTCATTTAATTAATCCTAGTCCTTTAGAAGACCCAAAATGGAATTATATTGTGTTAGCTATAGCAATATTATTGGAGGGTTTTTCTTGGATTGTAGCTTTAAGAGAGTTTTTGCCAACCAAGGGTAAACAAAATTTTTGGCAAGCAATCAAAAATAGTAAAGATCCCACAGTAATTACAATATTATGTGAAGATACTGCGGCAATTTTAGGTTTAATCGTTGCCTTTATCGGAATCTTCTTAGGACATTTATTCAATAATGTTTATTTGGATGGCATCGCCTCGATTATTATTGGCATTATCTTGGCTATAGTAGCGGTGGTACTAGCGAGAGAAAGTAAAGGATTATTAGTTGGTGAAAGTGCTGCTCCTAAAACCATAGCTAATATCCGTTCTTTGTCAAAAACAGAACCAGGAGTGAAAGAAGTTATCCGTATACTAACAATGCAGCTTGCTCCACAGGAAGTATTACTCAACTTAGAAATTCAATTTGCTCAAAATCTGACAGGTGAAGAAATAGCATTAACTGTAGAAAGTTTAGAAATAAAAATTCGCGAAATGCATCCTGAAATAAAACAAATTTTTATTGAAGCCAAATACTTAAGTGCCGCTCGCAGATATTCTCAACCTTCCGAATAAATCTCAAACACAGGATTTTTAAATAGTAGTTAAAGCTGATAGGTACAATAAATTATGGTAAAAATTCTTGGTCAAGGACAGGCTTTTGGCTCACCGGGTATCGAGCCTCGATGGACTCAGGCGAATAAAGATGGAGTCGGAACAGCTTACTCTACCTCTAGTAACATTTGGTTTACTATCTGGAACGGTGTTCTCACTGAAATCTACCATCCCACAGTAGACAAACCCCAAATTCGGGATTTGCAATATCTGATTTCTGACGGGAAAAGCTTTTTTCACGAAGAGAAACGCCATCTCGAATCAAAAATTGAACCGATGTGGACTCATGGTTTAGGATACCGCATCACTAATTCCGATCCACAAGGGCGTTATGCCGTAATCAAAGAAGTGATTGCAGATCCGCATTTATCCTGTATTTTACAACACACAAAATTAACAGGAGAGTCCAAGTTTATCTCCCAACTCCAGCTATACGCCTTGTGTGCGCCACATCTGGAAGTTAGCGGCAGAGGTAATAATGGTTACGTCATAGAAGTTGCTGGACATCACATTTTAACGGCCGAAAAACAAGGAACATGGCTAGCGATGGGTGCAACAGTTCCCTTTACCCATCTTTCTTGTGGTTACGTCGGTGAAAGTGATGGCTGGACAGACCTAGCTGATAATTTTCAGATGGATTGGGAGTTTGATAGTGCTGTAGATGGCAACATTGCTCTGACTGGAAAACTAAATTTAGATAGCACTAAAGAGTTTACTTTAGGACTGGCGTTTGGTACAAATCTGCACAATGCAATTTCCACACTTTTTCAGTCGCTAAATATTCCTTTTGAACAGCAGAAGCAGCTATATAACGAACAGTGGAAGCGATCGCGCGATCGCATCAAACCATTAGAAAATGTTTCTTATGATCAGGGTAAGTTGTTTCACAACAGCATTAGTTTGTTGTTAGCACATGAAGACAAAATTTATCCCGGTGCATTGATTGCATCTCTGGCTATCCCTTGGGGTGAAGCCAAAGACGACCAAGACCAAGGAGGATATCACCTTGTCTGGACGCGGGATATGGTTAGCAGTGTATCAGGTTTAGTGGCAGCTGGGGAAACAGCGACGGCAGTGCGATCGCTAATTTATCTTGCCACTAGCCAGCAACAAGATGGTGGTTTTCCCCAAAATTTCTGGGTTGATGGTAAACCTTACTGGAAAGGCATCCAGCTTGATGAGGTGGCATTTCCCATTCTGTTAGCATGGCTACTGCACCAGCAGAAAACTTGTTTAAACTTTGATATTTATCCGATGGTTCTGCGGGCGGCGGGTTATTTAATTCGTCACGGCCCAGCTACCCAACAAGAACGCTGGGAAGAAAATAGCGGTTATTCACCATCAACACTAGCATCCAATATTGCCGCCTTAATCTGTGCTGCCGAATTTGCCCATGAACGTGGGGATGAAGCAACAGCAAAGTTTATAGAAGAGTACGCTGACTTTTTAGAATCTCACATCGAAGCTTGGACAGTTACTACCGAAGGAACTTTAGTTCCCGGCATCAAACGGCATTATATCCGAATTACTCCTTCAGATATTAATAATCCTCAACCCAACGAAAATCCTAACCAAGGAACTCTTTTTATCAGCAGTCAACCTCCTGGTGAACCGGCAGAATTTCCGGCAAAGGAAATTGTTGATGGCGGGTTTCTGCAATTGGTACGCTATGGAATTCGTAAACCAGATGACCCAATTATCGTTGATTCTGTCAAAGTAATTGATGCAGTCTTGAAAGTAGATACAGCCGTTGGGCCTTGTTGGCATCGTTACAACCACGACGGCTATGGTCAGCAAGAAGATGGCAGTCCTTATCTCAGTTGGGGCCAAGGACGTGCTTGGCCTCTGTTGACAGGAGAACGAGGACATTATGAACTAGCTGCTGGCGGCGATGTCAAAACATATATCAAAGCGATGGAAGGATTTGCTTCAGACACTTGTTTGCTAGCAGAACAGGTTTGGGATGAAGCAGATACACCTGAAATCCATATGTATTTAGGAAAACCAACAGGTTCTGCTATGCCTTTAATGTGGGCGCATGCAGAGTATATCAAGCTGCTACGGTCAAATAATGAGGGTCAGGTGTTTGATTTTATTCCAGAGGTGGCAAATCGATATTTGGGCGAAAGACAAGAGTGTAAATCATTGGAAATTTGGAAGTTTAACCGACAAATCAGCCAAGTTAAAAAAGGTTACACATTGCAAATTCACGCTTTAGCATCTTTTCAATTGCACTGGTCAGATGATAATTGGCAAAGCGTGAAAGATACGTCTTCTACTTCCACAAAGTTAGGAGTGAATTTTGTCGATATCTCTGTTTGTGATCAGCAGCAACAGCCCATCAGCTTTACCTTTTTTTGGATTGAAAGCAGTAAATGGGAACAACGCAATTATACCGTTGCGGTTAATTAGTAACAATTACTACCACAATAAAAAAGAGCCATTTTTATGCCGAATAACTCATCACACAAACCAACAATTGACTACTGGCACGTCTGGACTGACCACGACGGTATAAGTCACCAGTCTCGTTGTCAAATTGAGGACTTCATTGAGAAAGGCATAGCCCCAGATACCTCGCCGCAGTGGCTTTCTAAATTGAAGCAGTCTGGTGCTACAATCACCTTTACTGTGCTACCCGTGGGATGGGTTGGCAACTGGCATGAGAACCCAAAGCCTCAATGGATCATCCCGGTGTCGGGACGCTGGTTTGTGGAGACTATGGACGGACAGCGAGTCGAGATGGGTCCTGGCGAAATTTCATTTGGAGAAGACCAGGGTACAAAAGCAGACACTCAAGGTCATAAAGGTCACTTATCTGGAACAGTAGGCGATGCGCCAGCTGTTCTAATAATGGTGCAACTCGAAGAGACTCCGACTATACAGCAATCCTGTCGCTTTAGGTAAGGCTTCCTCAAAGCTTTCGAGGTTTGACCCTCACCCCCAGCCCCTCTCCCAATTTTGGGAGAGAGGAGCAAATTCTCTAGTTCCCCTTCTCCCAAGTTGGGAGAAGGGGTTAGGGGATGAGGGCAAAACGTCTTCTCAAAGCAGATTTTTTTTTCTGAAGTTGAAACTAATGGTTCATGAATTGCCCCTAAGAAGAAAATCACGGTTTCGGCTATTGTTTGCATAAGTCCTGAGTCATTGCGAGGGAAGCAAAGCATTTAAAGCTGACAAATTGCTTTTAGAACTTGTAGCAACTGACTTGAACGCTCTCTTTCCATTAAATTTAATTCTGGCAACAGGTAATAAATCGGGGGATTTCCTTGTTCAATATAGATAAACTGATAACTTCTACCATTAGTTGTTAATCCCCAAACTGATTTTTGATTATCTAAATTTTTATAAGCGTATGTGAGTAGCTGAGCTAAACCTGTGGATATATCAACCTGACTATTTTTCGATTCAATTAACAATATCCAAAAGTATGTTTGAGGTTTTGGATGTTGAGCTTTACTAACAGCTAAAATATCAAATCTTCCTTTAATTTTGATATCTTCATCTTCAACTTCAATATCAGCAATATTCTCCTCCAAAACAATCTCGATAGGATAGCGATAAAAACCAGCTAATCTTAGTAAAGGAGCAACTACAAGAAACTTTACCTGACCTTCAGAAACCTTGCCTGCTGTCAGATATCTATCAAAGTCATTTCTAATTTGCAGAAGTTCCTGCTGTTCTGCTTCCGTGAAAGGCTCCAAAGATAAGTAGTTAGAAAATGAGTCACTATATTGTTCTTGAAAGCCAAACAAACGCTGAACTTCTTGTAAGGATAAATTACGAGCGTTGAGAATTGTCATATATTTTTGCTTGATTCAAGTGAAACCCAATCCAAATTTCCTACATAAAATCTATTTTAACGCCTGGTTGACTGACAACTTCGTTAGCGCTCTTTTATTACTCTGAAAAAAATAAAATATTTGTAGGTTGGGTTGAACAAAGTGAAACCCAACAAAATCAAGGATTCTTGGTGGTGCGTTTCCTCCCTCAACCCAACCTACCCTTAGAACTTTTGTAGTTTCTTAGCCAAGCCTTCTTTTAACTTCCTCAGCCAAATCTACCAGTAGCACTTCTACTTGCTCACCTGTTTTCAAATCTTTGAGTGAGGACTTTTGTGTTGCTGCTTCCTCAGAACCAATAATTACACAAAATTGAATTCCTTGTTTGTCAGCTAGTTGAAATTGTTTACCCAAAGGGCGCTTATCAAAGTTAGTTATAACATTAATTCCAGCCTGACGCAGATGTTGAGAAACTTTTAAATAAATTGGCATTAAATCATCTTGCATATTCACTACCATCACCTGGGCTGGTGTAGCAGCTAAGGTACTAAGAATTCCAGCTTTTAGTAAACGACTAATTAAGCGAGTTAAACCGATAGAAATGCCTACACCCGGCATCTTTTCACCCAAAAATACTCCGACTAATTCTTCATATCTACCGCCAGAACAAATACTACCTAAGGCTTCATGTCCTAATAAGGTTGTTTCATAAACAGTACCTGTATAGTAATCAAGACCACGGGCAATGGATAAATCAATACAGAAACGATTTTCGGCAACTCCGAGATTACGCACGCCTGCAATTACCGTTTCTAATTCGGTAACTCCCAGGCTCAATTGCTCAGTTTCTGATAGATTTTCTGCGAGGTGATTGAGCTTATCTAATACTTCATCAACCAAACCATCAATTTTAATAAAATCAATAATATTTTGCGCCTGTTCTGCTAAAATACCTTCTTTTTCTAAATCTTGTTTGACTTTATTTTCACCAACTTTTTCGAGAGTATCAACGATACCAATACAGGATTTAATTTGGTTTTCAGCAATTCCCACTGACTTAAAGAAACCAGTCAGAACTTTGCGATTATTGATGCGAATTAGAAAATCACCAATATTAATTGCTTCAAATATCTCAGTGATAATTGCAGGCATCTGAGCATCATAGAGCAAGCTGAGTTCACGACGGGCTACTACATCAATATCACACTGACGAAACTGACGAAAACGCCCATCTTTTGCTCGTTCTCCCCGAAAAACCACATCCATTTGATAGCGGGCAAAGGGAAAGGTTAACTCATTCAGGTGACGGGCAATATAAGCCGCCAAAGGAACCGTTTGATCAAACTTTAAAGCTCTTGCTTCCGAACCAGTTTCGCCCGATTTATCTCTCTCGGCTTGTCGATTTGGTGGCAGTATGGGATCAATGCCATAGATGATGTTGTCGCCTTGATTTCCTTTAGCTTGCAGCACTTCTAAACGTTCTACAGCAGGTGTTTCGATGGGCGTAAATCCATAGCTTTCAAAAACTCTACGGATGATATCTAGCAAATATAATTCTAGACGCTTTTCGCTAGGAAGAAATTCTGGGAAACCGCTAGGAGTAGAAAAGTTTATTTTGTCACCTTTGGCCATGCGTGTACCTTACTAAGTTTAAATTTGAGATGAGCATCTCACTTTCGTATAAAGCTCTTTAAACCTCACCCCAACCCTCTCCTTATTAAGGAGAGGGAGCAGAAATCTTGTTTCCCTGCTTGCTAAGGGGAGAACTTACTATCTTAGCCGTTCTTCTTGAATTAGGGTGCGTTGAAAAATTTGATTATTCTTAAACCAATGCCAAGTGCGGGCACGATTGTTATCGTCAGGACTAATGTAGATCATTTCATATAAGCTCATTTCTGGGTTTGTCTTATAACCAAACCACAAAATAACAACTGAATCATCGACTTCCCAAGCTTTTCCTTGAATGCGATCGGTGTCAAACCAGAGCTTATTATCTTTATAGGTTCCGGGAAATTCATGCTCCTCTTGTTTACCATCAGACCACTTATAGCGATTTATTTGGTAGTAGGGATGAAGGCCATTTTCTGGAAACTGACAACTTAAGTGAGACTCATGCTTGTCAAGGATTTTTCCTGCTGTATCAATTAATGTATAAGTTCCTACCCAATCTCCTTCATGACGGGCAAGTACAGGCATTCCTTCTCGAATATTTGACATTACAATTCACCTCTTATTGTTCTAACATCTAGAAAAATCGAGTCACCTGGCGCTAAGTCCGCAACAAGTAATGCCCGATTGGTAATACTTTTAGAAACAGGAATTTCTCCCGTGGCATCTACTGGGCAATTCAGAACAGGGATTGCAATGGTATCCATTTTAAACCTCTGTGCAGGTAGTCAGCTACAACTTAATTATGTTCGCATATTATGAGTGGGGAGTGTGGAAGGTATCAAAGACGGCTTTAATCATCGCTGGCGTAAATTCTTTATAAGATAAACTGGCAAAACTAGTACCCCGGGCTGCCATGACATCGCTGTGGCCGCCAAAAATTGAGAGGGCTTGAGCGGCTAGCGATCGCCTTCTGGTCTGCCCAGTTGAGCAAATTCATATCTAGCAACCTTTTTGGCCTTTCCTATCCATCTAACTCACGTTAATTAGTGCCGAAATCCTGACTGAAAATTCTGCAATGCAAAGAGTCTGCGAAAAATTGGGCTTCTGTATTCATCCCACTGCTGAGACTTCAGTCGTGAGAGCAGAAATTATAACTTGACGTGAAGCATAACGAATTCCGTTTTTCTTCCAAGCGATCGCGTTTCTCGTTGAGCTAAGTTAAGCGGCGGCTAGTATCCTTTATTTAGATATCCTCTTTATTTTCGATCGCCCGTTGCTCATATTCTGTAATGATGCTCTGAATGCCATCTGCGGCAATATCGACTTGTTCAGATTTTGCATAAATAGTTAGCAAAATAATTCCCGTTGCTGTCTTGACATAGTAAATCAGACGATAGCCACCGCTTTTACCTTTTTGAGTGTCGCTATTTCGGACTCTTAACTTGAAGACCGCATAAGCAACCCCAGGTATTTGATCTCCTGGCAACTCTGCCTTCTCAAGTTGTTCGATGACGGGTTGTATATCATTCTGAATACTGCGATACTTCTTGGCAAGAGTACGTAGATTTCGGTTGAACGTTGGCGAAACTTCAACTTGAATGAAAGGCTGTTCAGTCATTTTCAAGCCCTTCCCAAAGTTGAGCCACCGGGATAGTTTGCCCAGTCATGGCTTCGTGCCAAGCTTGCCGGAAATCTGCTAAGACTTCTGCTTGAGATTGATCATCTAGAACTTCCTCTTCTGGAATTAGAATAATAACTTCTACACGCCTGTTTTGATCTGTTATGAGAGGATGATCTAAGGTTAGTTGTCCTTGCTCATTAATCGTTGCCATGACTTTAACTGCTTTCATTGCTAATCCAAGATATTAAGTGGTAGTGGTTAGGTTAATGTCCAAGGCTTGAAGTTGCTGATTGATCCAAGTCCTGACTGCCTAAGAGGTTAAAAACTTGGGAAGCATTCTTAACGTTTTATGGGCTACCACGCCCAGGCAATTCAGTTTAGGCTTTAAGCCTGTAAGCTAGACACTTTTTTAGTCTTGGGTGAAAAAGGTGGTTAGTCTTTGTCTTGCAAGCCCCGCGTTTTTAAACCGGGGTCTGTGACCAGGCGCTACAGGATCTACATAAAGGCTTAGTCCGTTATAGAGTGTAACGCTATTGTAGAAACCGACCTATAGGTTTTCTTAATAGTTTGAACTTTTTTTGCGTGACATCAATGCACACCTTTGACTAAACTTATTTTTCTAGGGTGTCTCAAAGACTTGTGCTCTGAACAAACAGACTTGTGTTCTGAAGGAAGGCAGAGGCGATCACCTCTAGTAAAATAAATATTTTGAACACAATGAGAATGCGATGCCTTCTCTACGAGACGCTTTGCGTAGCTTGCTTCCACGAAGTGGTACGGCGGCAAGCTACGCCATTGGTTAGGATGATGGCATTGGTCACTCCCCATTCTCAAACCACCAAGGGTCATTAGTAGCGTTAGTTTTAATCAAAATAGCTTTTTTTCGCATGAACCGTTTCAGCGCCGCCGCACCCATGCGTGACCCTCCCAGACTAGAGAATTTAAAGGCGTTTTTCTCTCCCTCATGTATCATAGCGGTGAGTCCAGCATCGTTGATACTGATAGCACCTGCATCTATCTGTTGGGCAATTTCTAAGGCTTCGGCTTCCGAGGCAAACACAGCAGCACTCAATCCATAAATTGAGTCATTTGCTAAAGAGACTGCTTGTTCTACTGTGGAAAAAGGCATTACTGGCATAATTGGCCCAAAAGTTTCTTCGGTCATCACTTTCATGGAATGATTAACCTGGGTAAGCACTGTGGGGCGACACCACCAACCCCCACCTAAGTCCTCAACGACACCGCCGCAGTGAATTACTGCTCCCTTTTCAACTGCATCTAAGAGATGGTCGCTAATAATTGCTGCTTGTCTTTCGGCGATGATCGGGCCAATTTCTCCACTTTCAATTGTAGGGTAGGCTAGCCCCAGGCGATGTGCTTTAGCTACTAGTTGATGGTAAAACTTTTCAAATATCGATTCAGCAACATAAATTCGCTCAATTGATAGGCATGACTGTCCGGTGTTGACGACGGAACCCCACAATATTGCTGAGGTTGCTAATTCTAAATTGGCTGATTCTAAGACGATCGCCGGATCTTTTCCCCCTAATTCCAAAAAAGCTGGAATAAACCGTTTAGCAGCAGCTTCTGCTACTTTTCGCCCCGTGGCTACACTGCCTGTAAAACATACCAAATCTACATTTTCAATCAAAATAGATCCGGTTGTGCCTGCTCCTTCAACAAAAGTTAATACATCGTGCAATTTGGGGACGGCGTTGAGTGCTGTTATCAGTGGTGCTACGAAGCGGGGAGCAATTTCACTGGGTTTAACAATCACGGCACAACCCGCCAGCAATGCCGGAATGGTATCAATGGTAGACAGCAACAAGGGAAAATTCCACGGGCTAATTATCCCAACTAGGGGATAAGGAACAGATGTTTGTTGCAAGGCGATAAACGGAATAGCTGTATTTTTTGCAGATTCTTGCAGCAACTCCGGCGCTAACCGACACCAGCGATCGATGCTAGAGAAGAAGGAATCTATTTCTAATACTGAGACTGACAATCTTCCTGTATCATTTACCAAAGCTTCCGTTAAGCGATCGCGTCCAGATAATATCGCTTGTTTCCACTGCTGTAAAGCTTCAATTCTCCCCTCTAAACCCAACTGCTGCCAGTGAACTTGCGCCCGGCGCGTGCGCTTACATTGTTGTACCAGCAGCTTTGAGGGCGGCGGGATAATTACGTAGTCAAATTTGCCAGTTCGGGGATTGCGGACTTCTATTGGTTTTGTCATTAGGAGTTAAGAATTAGGAGTTATTTTATTTGTATTCCCATGCCCAATACTTTGACTTCGCTCAGTACAAGTGCCCAATACTTCTCTACGAGAGGCTGCGCCAACGGCTTCGCTCAGTACAAGTGCCCAGTACTTCGACTTCGCTCAGTACAAGTGCCCAATGCCCAAATTCAAATTATCCCCAGGTTGCTTAACCGCTCAATGGTGGCTTGCTGCGTTTGGAGGAAGTGTTTGCGGTCTACTTCTCCTTCCAGCATA
>NZ_JBTYKD010000073.1:0-3482 GCF_054880495.1 Nostoc sp. | reverse complement strand
TACAGCACTTTGCAGGTAAATTAAGTACACATCTTAATATGAGAAATCTTGTGGGGTGGGCATCCTGCCCGCCCTTGTGTACCTCATTCAGATGAAATGTGCTGTATTACTGTTCTTGACCTTTTTCCTGAAGGAGCGATCGCCAATCTTCAATCGCCTTTTCTGTCCACAGCCAATTTTTAGCTAATTTATCTACCTGGAAATTTCCTGGATCAGACTTGAGAACCAATTGTCGCATCTTAATCGCTTCATTCAGATATTGTATCTGCTTACTATTAGGTTGACTAAGTGCAGATTTATACATTCCCAGAGCTAAACCAGCATAGGAAGTTAAAGCATCTTGAGGCGCTGCTGTCTTTCTAGATGTTGAATTTGTCTTCTGTTCTTTGAGAGCTAAATTCAAAGCCTTGAACCAAGAATCATTGGCTCGATTCAGATTGCCTTCTGTGTAGTAGGCAAATCCCAAAGCGTTATTATACAAAAGCGATTCTGGTTTAGCTTTTGCAGCAGTTTCCCAATAACGGCGGGCATCATCGACGCTATAGTTCTTGTCGCCAGTTTGGATAGATTGCCAAGCTAATCGTCCCTTGTAAAAGTTCACAGATGGATCATCAGCTTGTTTATTTGGAATCAGTTTCAAGGCAGTTTCAGCCGCAGCCAGTGCACCACGATTGAGTAGTTCTTCTACAGCTAACAACCCACCTTGCAAATCTCCCTGGCTCATTTTTTCCGTAGCGGTGGCGGTGACAATTCCAGTTGGTGCTGTCTGTAAGTCGATATTTTGCTGGTTTTGACCTAGAGACTGAGTAGGAATTTCTGGTATGTTAGGCAGAGTTACTTTAGGTCGATTTCGCCACCAATTTAAACCGATCGCAGCTGCTAAAACACTGATTCCCACAATGCCCACAATCGACCACAGCTTGCGGTGTCGATTACGATTTCTTGCTGGGGCTGATTGCGATGCCTGGGTTGGGCTACGCCTACGTGAAAAATCAGCAGAATTTTGCCAATTTCCTTCAAAGTTGCCAGCAGCTTGAGATGGCGGTGCTGGGGCTTCCCCCCACAAATCTGCCCCCTGTTGCAAAGAAGCAATTTCCTCTGAAACCTGTTTTTGCTGAAGACTATTTTGGTGAATTTGTTGATCCAATTCAGTTGAAGCTTTTGGGTTATCTAGCTGACGAAACAAATCCGAAACTATCGCAGAATCTTCTGCATAGCTGGGGTCATCATACTCAATTTCATCAACGAGATCGCCCCAAGTATCTTCACCTAGCCAGTCCAACCCAGAAGAGTCACGCGCCAAACCAGAAGGAATCATTTCCTCCATTCCTAAAGACATCTCGGAATCATCTGCCATATCAGAGTACATCGTCGAAGTTACCCCTAAAGGCGAACTATACTGATTCAGCGACTCCGCACTTTCAGATAACTCAGTTTCCTGACTCAAGAAACCGTCAAATTCTGGCTGGAGATATAAAATCGGTAATGCCCAGTACATCTGGTGAGAACCATAGGCAGAAATTAATCCTTGACGCACCCGACTTACGCACAAATCTACTGGATATCCCTGACTCAAGTTGCGGTAAAATAATTGTGTGAGCGTCAACGCCACTTCATCAGGAATTCGTTCTGACATAGCCAAAACGCTTGTAATTCCGCGCTTCACCAGACTTTCTGCCAAGTTTCGTTCGCCAGTATCTCCAGAGGCATTGGACGCAGCTGTGTATGCCCCCAAGCAGGAGTTAAACACTGCCATTTGGATGTTATTGTTGACGAGCAAACCTGCTAAATCGTCCCCAGTTAAGATTTCCGTTAAGCCAGTTCTGCGACTAGCAAGATAAATTTCTCCGCCATTGCCGCCTAAATTACTATGACCAGAGTAGTGTAGAACGTGGTATCTGCCTTGTTCTAGAGCTTGCGTCAGTTCTTCCCGTCCTGGTTGGTCTAAGACAGTGAGTTCAATTTCTGGGAAGCGATTGCTACCTTCAGCAAGTCGTGGTATACGGTGAAGTTCCGCTTGCAGTTTAATCGCTTCCTGTTTTTGTAAGTTAAGGTGAACTTGATCTGAGGGAGAAGCAATTACCATCAACACTTTCACCCCACCTTCTTCTCGTGGTGTGGGCATGTTTGGCGTAGGCGTAGCCCCCCGCAGGGATCGCATTGGGGAAGCCCCCAAAACTCCACCTTGGAAGCGAGAAAAAGCCACATAAGGCCCAGTAGCCAGGGGGCGATCGCCTGCGTGCATCACTTCCCAAGGCAGACGAGCTAATCTAGTGTCTTTTAGCCCCAAGCGTAACCTTAGTACTTGTTGGTGATTCTGGGCAATACCTTGGGCAGTAATCCAACTATCTCTGAGAGTCCCTTGAAATAAGGCCGTATAAAATTGTTGACCCAA
This sequence comes from Nostoc sp., assembly GCF_054880495.1. Taxonomy (NCBI): domain Bacteria; kingdom Bacillati; phylum Cyanobacteriota; class Cyanophyceae; order Nostocales; family Nostocaceae; genus Nostoc; species Nostoc sp. The sequence continues at coordinate 1,087 of NZ_JBTYKD010000073.1, read as the reverse complement.
CGCCACCAAGTTAACAGAATTTCTGGCGATATCGCTTTCATTCCCGCCAGAAACGAATATATCTCCCTGCAACACCGAATTCAACGGATCATTCATCAAATGCCCAGCAGCCATTAACCACTCAGCTACAGGCCAAGTCACCAGTTCTTCTGCCAATGGCACCCCTGGCGCAACTTGTTCGGTCCGCACCAAATAGTCATTTTGTCCTACAGGAGTTACCGAAATGTGGAATTCCTGGGTCACAGCTTCTCCTGTCCGCCTCCTAAATCTGGTTTGAAACGCGAAAGTTTCAAGTCGATTTTTCGCTCCCTTTGATAACTTAGATGCATCCCACCCCTGAATGTTTCTGATTCTAGTTATTTTGCTTTCTCTGCCATTACAACTTTATCCGGATCGGATTACTTGGGACTAGAACATTTAATTGGTAGATGCACCTTGATCTTCAACTCCCCTAGTTGGCTAACACCCACTGGGGGTTTTTTTCAATTTTGGCAAACAACAGCAACTTGTGACGCAGATATTCTCTAGCAGAAAATACTCCTTAATCCTAGAATACTTGATTAATAGATGGATGTACCTTGATCTTTAACTCCCCTAATTCAGTTAATATTCACTCTTGTTTTTTTGAGACATGACAACAATCAATTTTCTAGTAAATTTATCCGGAGCATGGTGCTTAAACTTAGAACATTTAATTGGTAGATGCACCCTGATAACTAGCTCCCCTTGTTGGCTAACGCCCACTGGGGGTTTTTTTATGACTCAATAACTACAAAACTTACGCACTTAAAACCACCAAACTTATATCTGAATAAGCTCACGCCAGTTCCTTCTCCTGTTCCAAGACGCTCTTGCTAGCAAGCTTTCATAGTTGGGGGAACCCTTTGAACATTGGTGTCAACTTAACGTAGAATTTAGCTTAAACAAAAAGAAGCCTCTCACCTACCCGCAAGGGAGGTGATGAGATGAATTTTTGGGTGATGATAGCGCCACGGAGAGCGAGTCTTCTCCCAAGGGGAGACGATGCCGCGCAACCAGCGTCGGAGTCCCACCCCCGACCAATAACGACTGTCACTCGTTGAGGGAG
>NZ_JBTYKD010000072.1:0-4244 GCF_054880495.1 Nostoc sp. | reverse complement strand
CCCAAATCTGGGAGAAGGGGAGCCAGAATTTTAAAGTCCCTCTCCCATATCTGGGAGAGGGATTTAGGGTGAGGGCAAAAACTACGGTTCTCAACTTAGATGAGGTTTAGATTCAGAAAGATGGATATTATCAGGACTTACGCAAACAATAGCTGAAAAGAATGATTTTTAGGTAGGGGCAATTCATGAATTGCCCCTACAGCGTATAGTTTTGCGTAAGTCCTAATTATTTCTGTACAAAGGTAGGCAATAACAACTGATAAATTTGATAAGTTAGGCTAGGTAAAAATTGCCTAGCCTAACTTATCAAGGAATTGCTGATGAATTATCAGAAACTAGATGCCGCACTTGCTACAGCGCTGAATGACGTTCAAGATTCAGAAGAGGCGAGTTTGGCGGTTTTCATCCATACTGAACCAGTTTTAGACTCTGCTGCAATTGCTGTTTTAGAAAGTTTCGGCGTGAGTGGTGTTATTAGTAGCAAAGATATTTTCACGGCGACACTGTCAGCAAATGCCATTTCCCAGTTGTCAGAGCAACCTTGGGTGATCACTCTGAAGCGATCGCAGCAATTGCGTTTGGTTCATAAGATCATAAATACAGGGAAGTTGGATGCTTAATGGGCATTACCTACCCCAAATTTAAGTGTTACCTCATCAATTTCAGCAGTATTAAAGTCTTTAAAAGCACTAAGAGCATAGCGATCGCCCCTCATGACTCATCCCAATTAATACAAGTGTTCTATTTTTCTACTTATCAGCCGCACCATCCATACACTACCAGCATTCTCTAAAATTCATCCCTAAGAATCATCTGCCCCCCCTTACCAGCTGCCCCATACAGTCCTAAACTGAAGATGAGAGTTGAAAGGCAGTCGGGAGAAATTTTGTGAAGAAAGTATTATCAATCATCCTTGGTGGTGGCGCGGGTACTCGGCTTTACCCACTAACCAAACTACGTGCTAAACCAGCAGTACCAGTGGCGGGGAAGTATCGCCTAATCGATATCCCTGTTAGTAACTGCATAAATTCTGAAATATTCAAAATCTACGTCCTGACACAATTCAACTCAGCTTCTCTGAATCGCCACATCGCCCGCACTTACAATTTTAGTGGCTTCAGCGAAGGCTTTGTGGAAGTGCTAGCCGCACAGCAAACGTTAGAAAACCCCAACTGGTTCCAAGGTACAGCCGATGCTGTGCGTCAGTATCTATGGCTGTTGGAAGAATGGAATGCAGAGGAATATCTGATCCTCTCAGGAGATCACCTCTACCGCATGGATTACCGTCTGTTTATCCAGCGCCATAGAGAAACGGGGGCTGATATTACTCTCTCAGTCATTCCCATCGATGAGCGCCGCGCCTCAGATTTTGGTTTAATGAAAATTGACGATTCTGGTAGGGTTATTGACTTTAGCGAAAAACCCAAAGGCGAAGCCTTAACTAAAATGCGTGTTGATACCAGTATTCTGGGATTGACAAAAGAACAAGCCGAATTACAGCCTTACATCGCCTCAATGGGGATTTATGTCTTTAAAAGAGATGTTTTGATCAAGTTGTTGAAAGAATCTATAGAACGGACGGATTTTGGCAAAGAAATTATTCCTGATGCTTCTAAGGATTACAACGTTCAAGCTTATCTATTTGATGACTACTGGGAAGATATTGGAACAATTGAAGCATTTTATCATGCTAACTTAGCACTAACTAAGCAACCCCAGCCACCCTTTAGTTTCTACGAGGAAGAAGCGCCAATTTATACCCGCGCTCGTTACTTACCTCCGACTAAACTTTTAGACTGCCACATCGCCGAATCAATTATCGGCGAAGGTTGTATTCTGAAAAATTGTCGCATTAAACATTCAGTAGTAGGAGTGCGATCGCGGATTGAATCTGGCTGCGTCATCGAAGAATCTCTGCTCATGGGTGCAGATTTTTACCAAGCTTCTGTAGAACGCCAAGGTATCTCAGTAAAAGATGACAATACTGTAGGCATCGGTGCTGACACGCTGATTCGTGGTGCGATCATTGATAAAAATGCCAGCATCGGTCACGATGTGAAAATTATCAATAAAGATAACGTGCAAGAAGCTGACCGCGAAGCTCAAGGTTTCTACATCCGCAGTGGTATTGTCGTCGTCCTGAAAAATGCTGTAATTCCCGATGGAACGATCATTTAGTCATTAGTCATTAGTCATTGGTTAATAGTTACAAGTAACAAAGGACAAATGACTAAACTCATTTTACTAATTGGTCTTCCGGGTAGCGGTAAGTCAACTTTGGCAAAACAATTACTGGCAGAATGCCCCCAGATGTCGCTGATTTCTACAGATGCCATCCGGGGGCAATTGTTCGGTTCCCAAGCCATTCAGGGGTCGTGGCTGCTGATTTGGCACGAAATTGAGCGGCAATTTCAGCAAGCTATTTCTACAGGTAATACAGCAATTTTCGATGCCACTAATGCCCAGCGCCGCCATCGTCGTGAAGTGATTGCTTTAGCCCGTAACCTGGGCTTTACCCACATTAGGGGAATTTGGGTAGATACGCCAGTCTGGTTGTGTTTAGCACAGAATAAAAAGCGATCGCGTCAGGTTTCAGAAGAAATTATTTTGCGGATGCACCGCCAACTCCGGGATGCTCCCCCAAGCCTGGAAGACGGACTAGACAACCTGATCCGCAGATCAGAAAAATCGGAGTACGGAAATTGCGATCGCTGGGTGAGCAAGAACCACACTTGATTTTCTATATTGTTTGTTAATTTAAAATCAGATTCCTTTTGCTTGGCACTATACCAGGCAAACTAAACATCTCTCATCTTAAAAAAAAACATAACGGGAATTTATATAGGAGGCTAGTAGATGGCTGCAACCGACTTCAAAGACTATTACGCTATTTTGGGAGTTAGTAAGACTGCCACTCCAGAGGAAATTAAACAAGCCTTTCGGAAACTAGCCCGCAAATATCACCCTGATGTTAATCCAGACAACAAACAGGCAGAGGCACGCTTCAAAGAAGTTAGTGAAGCTTACGAAGTTGTGTCAGATGCAGATAAACGCAAAAAGTACGACCAATTCGGTCAATATTGGAAACAGGCTGGTGAAGGTTTCCCATCCGGCGGTGTTGGTGCCGATATGGGTAACTTTGACTTCAGTCAATACGGCAATTTTGATGAATTCATCAATGAGTTGCTAGGACGCTTTGGTGGTGCTACCCCTCGTGGTGGGCGACAAAATTACTCTTATCGCTCTTCTACAGGTGCGCCAAGTGGTTTTGGTGGCTTTAACGATTTTGGCTTTCAAGATGCAGGTGCGGGTGCTATCCAGGATAGTGAAGCTGTGATCGCTCTAACTTTTGGTGAAGCGTTTAATGGTGTGCAAAAGCGCTTCAGTTTAGGTAACGAAACAATAGATGTCCGCATCCCATCTGGCTCTAAAACTGGTACTCGCCTGCGTGTGCGCGGCAAAGGTCAAATCAACCCGATGACTCAACAACGGGGAGATTTATACTTAAAAGTCGAACTTCAGCCGCACTCGTTCTTCCAAATGGAAGGGGATAATCTGGTTTGCGAAGTGGCAATTACACCAGATGAAGCTACTTTGGGAGCGTCTATTGATGTACCAACTCCTGATGGTTCAGTTAATGTTAAGCTGCCTGCGGGGGTACGTTCTGGTCAATCCTTGCGTTTACGTGGCAAAGGTTGGCCTCTCGGCAAGGGTGGACGCGGCGATCAGTTGGTGAAGGTGGCGATCGTGCCACCAAAAGACCTCAGCCAACAAGAGCGGGAATATTATGAAAAAATCCGGGCTATACGTACTTATAATCCCCGTAGTCATTTGCAACAAGTCAGGCTGTAAATATTTTTGATTCTAGAGACGTGAAGTTTCGCGTCTCTAAATTAATTAGGTATGAATTTACTGTGCCATTCTCGCCAGCAGGATGGGCTTGAACGCTTCTATAGCCTCGGGTATAGCCTTGGTAGCTTGCCACGTTGGACGTGCTACCAAGCGATCGCACCAAGCATTTAATTTGGGATACTCACTTAAGGAAATGCCTACTCTCGGCAACCGCATTACTACAGTTCCAGCCACAACTTCAGCTAGAGTTAGGTTTTCACTACCAAAGTAAGGACGATTATCATTTTATCTCTACTAAATGAACTACCTCTAGCTAGCTTCGCTTGAGCTAGAGGTTTCTACATCCTCTAGCCTGTCTTTAGCGAAATTACTTTGAGATTTTTGACGCTTCA
>NZ_JBTYKD010000071.1:0-21983 GCF_054880495.1 Nostoc sp. | reverse complement strand
GTATGCTGTTTCACCGCTTCGATGAACCATTCCGGGGGTTGTTCGGTTGCTGCTATAGTCCACTGCTGTTGTTCTGGCATATAAAGTTAAGTTAGGAGTTAGGAGTTAGGAGTGAAAAGCAATGCCCTGAGCCTGCCGTTCGCGCAGCGTCTCGTAGAGAAGGGTTAGGAGTTAAGAGTTGATTTATATAATATGGTGCGTTATACCAATTCTATGTGAGGCTGCGCTTTATTCATGTAGGGGCAATACCCTGCGGGAAGCTAAAGCTACATGAATTGCCCCTACAGTTGTAGTTTTGCTCCTAACTCCTAACTCCTAACTCATAGCTTTTGTTAGATTGGAGATTGATCCTCGGTCCTTTGAGATTCATTCACTAGAGGATTCAGGACTACTTCATTGGCAACGCTATCAGGTTTCCGGGCACGAATTGCCGGACGCGATCGCTTGTAACCTGCTCTTTCAGCTTTTTGGTGTTCGTAATCAATCAATCTGCCATAATATTCATGCTTGCTTAAATTCATCGACAAGAAAATATGCTGGCGGATATTACCAAAACCTTTGCGGTTAAAAAACTTTAATGCTGAAGTATTGGTGGGATCAGTGTCTACCAACATGAACCGCGCCCCATCTTCAATCATCCGGGCGACGACTTTATCAACCAACTTGTCTGCTACTCCCCGACGCTGGAATCTCGGACTAACTCCCAGCCATAAAATGTAACCGTAAGTCCAGGATGCTTTGGTGATGATGGTTCCCAAAATGAATCCTGCTAATTCTCCGTCTGTTTCGGCCACGAGGCAATATTCTGGATCGGTGTTGTAAAGTCCAATCACCTCCCATTCGTCCCAAGTGCGGTATAAATAAGGATATAAATCGCTAGTAAATAACCCTTCTCCCAAGTGGTAAACGGGAGCAATGTCATCAATTCCTAATTCGCGTACATAAATTGTTTCAGTTTCGTCAAAGTTTGACATAACTTGACATAGATTTAGAAGTTGTAATTTATTTATACCCTGATTGGATTTTACAAACATCCTCTAATTTATAGGGTTGAGCAGGACTTCTTGAATGCTGTCAAAATTTGGCAATGAGTCTTTTACTGCTTCTTCAGTAGCTTGTGTGCGCTCGCACCGTTTGGCAAACTGACAATAATCACAGGTTTTGCTACCCTCCACCACTTGCGGAAACTGCTGGTTATTTTGGTAATTTTCCAGCCAATTAGTTAACTGACTTAATAGTTGATTAAGTTTCTTTGCTGTTTGTGTGTGTTGAGCAGTATTGTAATTAAATTTAATATTTTGCGGTTTGCCCTCAGATTGGACAAACCAGTAAGTCATCGAAATCTTTTCTGGTAAATACTCGCTAGTTTCTGCCAATACATAAAGATAAAGCCGTGTTTGCCAGTTGGATGCTAACTTGCCTTGATTGGGTGGTTTAGGATAAGTTTTCCAGTCGAGAATTTGCGCTTGTTGGTTATCTGCAATCAATAAATCATAGACAACTGTCAGCAAATAGTCCTGAACTTGCAGAGTTCGGTAGTGTTCACTTTCGCGGAAAGTTTGATTATCAGATGCAGCCGTTAAAATTTCTGGGGCTGCATCGGCAAAACCTAGCATCCAGCTTTGCAGTTGAGTATCTGCTTGCAGGAAACTATCAATTGGCAAACCCATTTCTTGCTGCTGCATTAGCAAGTGAAAACGACTACCCAAAGTTTGGCGTTCTTCTTGTTCTGGATTTGAGGGCGAATTGAGTTTTTCTAGATAGGTATGTTGAAATTTACGCGGACAAGTTTCTAGTAAGTTAAGTTGTCCTTGAGACAGTCGCAGTAGTTGAGTGGGAGTTGACAGCATTCTTCTATTTTATAGGACTTAATGCTGTGTGCATTCTAGATAGAAACCGCCCAGAACTAAAGTTCCTCTCTTATAACTAAAGTCCGTTAAAACTGACTAAACCGTGTCTATCTTGAAATCTGTAGTTCTTCGGTTATGAAACGGATTGGCCCTCATCCCCCACCCCATTCGCCCTTATCTGGGATTCGGGGAGCCAGAATTTCAAAGTCCCTCTCCCGTATCTGGGAGAGGGATTTAGGGTGAGGGCATAAAACTACGCTTCTCGACTTAGATGAGGTTTATAAGCTTTTCTGAGTCGTCTTGAGACGAATGAGTGCTATTAGACTGACTCAGAATTCATTTTGAGGCGGGCTAGATGAGAATGAAATAGCCCTGGGTGACAGCGTTAACCGCAGCGCAGTTAGTGACGTTAAAAGCTTTCGGGGTAGTGGAAGATGCAGAGCAAAAATAAAAGGTAAAAGGATAAACTTTGCGTTTCTTTGATCCTTTTACCTTTTTTATGTATCTGATGCTTATTTCATGTTAGCTCTTGCGTCCTTGACTGCGGCAAAGAAAAATAATCCTGTAAGTGGAATGCTTAATGCTAGGATAATTGCCGTGGCTGGGACGCCAAAATCTGGTTGTCCATAACTGAGTTCAAAAATAGAACCGACAGCTGCGATCGCACTTACACAAGAACCACCCAAAAATAAACCGCTTTTTGGAGTTAAATACACTACTAGCCCCCTATGCTATTGGTTTCACCGCTTGATACGAGAAGCCATTCTTAGATAGCTCCTGGACTAAAGTCAAGGAATTTTCTACACGGTCTACAAATACTACACCGTTGAGGTGATCCATCTCGTGCTGAATGCAGCGTCCCAAGAGGTCATTAGCCTTTAATGTTCGGGGACGACCGTACTCGTCTTTATAGGCAATTTCCACGACTTCGGGGCGCTTCACCTCTAGGAATACATTGGGAATACTCAAGCATCCTTCTTCGGCAACAGAGATGTCGCGGCTGACTTGTTTAATGGTGGGGTTAATCAACACCAAGGGCGGATTAGCTGCGTTCTCTGGTTCCAAGTCGATGACAATTAGTTGTTTGTGAATTCCTACTTGGGGTGCAGCCAAACCAATGCCATCTTTGCTGTACATAGTTTGCAGCATTTCGCGCACCATTTGGCGGAGTTCGTCATCTACTTTAGAAATCCGCTTTGCAGGTTGACGCAGCACGCGATCGCCTAAATAATGAAGCTCCAAAGGTGGATTTTTTAACTTTTTTTTCTCTACAGCAATTTCAGAGGGCATGAGTCTCGATGGCTAGATGGTGAAAATTCCTACTACTTTAATTCTATCAAGCTCGTCACTAGTCAGTTGTAATCAAGTGCTGAGTTATGAGTTATGAATTATAAATTATAAATTCTTAACTGGGGTGATGTGTGTTTAAATCTCTCACGAAACTGGATTACCTGCTCAAAGAAACTTTCCTCGGTTTATTGCGGGGAGGTTGGATGAATTGGGCAGCTGTAAGTACTGTGACGGTGCTACTGTTTTTATTCGGCTTGAGTCTGCAAACCTCTTGGCAAGTCGAAAAACTCCTCTATCAGTTTGGTAGTCAGCTAGAAGTATCAGTTTATCTCCAACCGGATACGCGGATCGAAAGCATTCAGCCACTAATTGCAAAAATGCCAGATGTGGCGGCGATAGAAACTATTACCAAAGAGGAAGCTTGGACTAAGTTAGTTAAGGAAATGAGAATTTCTGATATTGAAAGTGCTACCCAGGAGTTAGGTGAGAATCCCCTGGTTGATGAGATGAAGGTGAAAGCACGTAATTCTCAAGTTGTGCCAAATTTAGCAACGCAGTTGGCTAAGTTACCAGGAGTTGAGACGGTGCAGTATGTCGATGAAGTAGTCAAACGTATTGCCCAGTTGCACCAAGGTCTGAACTGGATTACTTTAATAATTACAACTATTCTGACTTTAAGTGCGATCGCAGTGACTACCACCACAATTCGGTTGATTGTGATGGCGCGACGCCAGGAAATTGAAATTATGCAACTGGTGGGAGCAACTTCCGTTTGGATTTACCTCCCGTTTATTTTACAAGGAATTAGCTTTGGCTTAGTTGGTAGTGCGATCGCTTGGAGTTTCATTTCTGTGATTCAACAGTTTCTCGGTAAGTTGCTAGTCAATCAACCTGAATTTATCCAAGTCATCACCAACAGAGTGCAACTCACTCCAGCAGAAATTTTATTATTGCCCCTGATTCTCTTAAGTTTCGGTGCAGCTGTAGGATTAATGGGGAGCTTATTTGCTGTCCGACGTTTTGCTAAAGGTTAATCATTAGTCCAATGACAAATGACAATTAAATAATTCGTAATTCGTAATTAAAGACATTTTCAGACGTTCGGGTAGCGTCTGGCAGAGAAGAGAAGTGCCTTGCGGGGGTGGAGGAGTTTGTGGCAACTTAGGGGGATTTAAACCCCAACTGAAACTGACACTACGTGTAATGGTTGGGGTCTTAAACCCTTTTATTTACGATAACAAATGACAAAACCTATGAAATCGCAATGGGAATGTTTTTTGCAAAATCTCGGTGTATGGCAAGGTTCATTCACCAATTTTTCTCCCCAAGGTACACTTCTCAAGGATACTCCTAGCTGTCTTTCCCTAGAAGGTTTGAACAATAACCAGACAGTGCGCCTAACTCTGAGCCGTTCGGGACAAGATATGATCAGAGAATTTAGTTCTGTGGGAGGGGGTCTGCTGTTTTTTGAAAATGGTTCGTTTTCTGAAGGTTTAATTCAGCTAGGGCCATTTTCCGAATTCGGTGGAGAACTTGCTTTGGTTCATGAAAATCGCCGCTTGCGTCTGGTGCAACTCTTTGATAAAACTGGTCAGCTAAAGGAATTAATTTTAATTCGAGAACATCTAGCTGGAACCCTAGCAGCAGAACGTCCAACTTTGCAGATAAATGACTTGTTGGGAGAATGGCTTGGCCAAGCAGTGACAATATATCGAGATTTGCGATCGCGTAGCGTCTCCGTTCGCGCAGCGTCCCGCAGGGAAGGAGATTCGCCTGATACTTACTCTACAACCCTAAAATTACAACTTGATGATGCTGGGCGATTAATTCAAAGTACTTCTTTTGCAGAACGCACAATTATCTCAACTGCTACCATCAAAGATCAGATCATCCTTTTTGATCAAGATTCCCAAAAGCAGGTGCAAGTATTACTTTTACCAGATGGCGCTTCTGCAACTTCTCCTCTCAAGGTACAGTTACGTCAACCCTTATTTCTAGAAGTGGGTTGGTTAATCCAGCCAAACCTGCGCCAACGGATGATTCGCAGCTACAACGACAAAGGCGAATGGGTTAGTCTGACATTAGTTACTGAAGAAAAAGTGTAAGGGATTTGTTAGCCTGTGCCGCTGATTTCGACTAAGGGCTTCACCTGCTTGCTAAAGTTAATGGCGATTGCCAATAAACTAGACTAATTTAGGACTTACGCAAAAGCACACGCTGTAGGGGCAATACCCTGCGGGAAGCTAAAGCTACATGAATTGCCCCTACCTGAAAATAAGGGTTTCGGTTATTGTTTGCGTAAGTCCTGTAATTAACAAACTTTTCATTCAGCATCCGCTATGGAAGTTAAATATCTCACGACCGATGAACTGAAAATCTTGATATCTAAAATCTGATAGTTTGACCTGTTTGATAGGCTAAATTTTTTAGTCTCAGCCAAACTAACATCGTACAAGCGATATGATTTCTTTGAAGACGGGCTTTACGACATTGACATGATTCAATGCCAGTTAGTTGTTTTATCTCTCTGTGAAACTCCTCTATTTTCCAACCGATTTTACACACTTTTGGTGCAATATGCGTAGAACTTTGAGATATATCATTAGTTGCGATATAATCCGTTCTATCGTTTGGATTCGTTTTTTGGCTCCTTTGTTTGCCATCACTTAGTTTCAAAAGGAGAATATCTTGGATGGCTCGAAATAAAAAGAAATCAGCCGGGTTTAAGTATGAGCATCCACTTTACTCTAGATGCCCAATTTGTTGTATTGTCCCGCCCCACATGCTGGAAAATGTCGTTGTCAATGGCAACCCCCAGCAGCGTACTTGGGCTTTTCATACATTAAATCTTTCGGCACAGTTTCGTGGACGGAGAGATGTTGTCGGTAATATTTCTTTTGCACCTTCTCCGGGTGAAAAGCGCCGCACTATTTACGATGCCAAAAATGCACAGCAACTCCCTGGCACATTGGTGCGTGCTGAAGGAGATCCCGCCAGTAGTGATGCAGTGGTGAATGAAGCCTACGATGGAGCTGGTGCTACTTATGACTTATTTCATGAGATATTCGATCGCAATTCGATTGATGACAAAGGACTGCGTTTAGACTCCACCGTGCATTATGGCGTCAAATATGATAACGCCTTTTGGAACGGCAACCAAATGGTTTATGGTGATGGCGACGGAGAACTGTTTCAACGCTTCACAAAGTCAATTGATGTGATTGGGCATGAACTAACTCATGGTGTAACCCAGCATCAAGCAGGTTTACAGTATTATGGCGAACCTGGGGCACTAAATGAATCGTTTTCTGATGTCTTCGGTTCTTTAGTGAAACAAAAGTCCAAAAATCAGACTGCACAAGAGGCAGACTGGCTGATTGGTGAAGGTCTTTTGGTACCCACTGTTAAAGGTGTTGCCCTCCGCTCCATGAAAGCACCGGGAACAGCATACGATGATTCAGTATTGGGTAAAGATCCCCAACCCGCGCATATAAAAGATAAATATACTGGTGTTGATGATAATGGTGGGGTTCATATCAACTCAGGAATCGCTAACTATGCCTTTTATCTAGCGGCTGTTGAGATTGATGGTTATGCTTGGGAGAAAGCTGGCAAAATCTGGTATATAGCTTTACGCGATCGCTTAGATACCAAAGCAGATTTTAAACAAGCTGCCAGTGTCACCATTCAAATTGCTGGCGAACTCTACGGTAATGACAGTAATGAGCAGAACGCTGTGCAGAACGCTTGGCAAAAGGTTGGAGTTATTTAGAGACGCGATTAATCGCGTCTGTACAGGAGAGACGCGATTAATCGCGTCTGTACAGGAGTTAGGAGTTTTTTCTTAACTTATAACTTTTTAGATGTATTGTTTGTTATTGCTAAACTGGGAGCTGATAACTATCATCTCCCAGTGTTTGTATTTATCCCAACTGAATAACACAACTGAGAGCAAAAAAAATGCGGGTATCATTTGAACGCACGGGCGGCTTTGCTGGAATCAGCAAGAAGACTACCGTTGATACAGACACTCTGCCGCCAAATGAAGCTGCGACACTTCCCCAACTGGTGGAAGTTGCTGATTTATTTAGGCTACCTGAACTAATTACTTCGCCAAATCAAGAGAGCGATCGCTTTCAGTATAAGTTAACAGTAGAAGATAATGGCAAACAGCATACCGTAACTGTCAGTGAGTCAGCATTGCCAGGAACCTTAAGACCCCTAATTGAATGGCTACACGGTATAGCACAGAAAAGGTAAAAAGTAAAAATTACTCATAGCTCTTTGTTGCCGTAATCAAAAATATAAAAGATCAAATACTAATACGCTTTAGTGTAGATGGTCAAGGGGTAGGGTTTATAGTGAAGACTCTAATCCAAATTTATTTTAATGAATAAATCTTTTAATTCTTCAGCAATTTATTGGGGTGGATTTCCTGATAATGCGTAGGCGTAGCCCGCACTTCGGCAAGCTCAGTGACCACCGCAGGCATCGCAATTAAACTTGACTAGCTTGCTTTAAGTCTCCTCTGAGTTTAGCAGTAAAAGCTGCTTCGACCAAATCCATCGCCTGTTTATGCAACTCCTGAATCGTGATAACAGATGAGGATAATTCTTCATCAGTTGCAGTCATTAGAGAAGCCGATGGGGTATCAAGTTGTGATACTGTTTAAGACTCAATATTTATATCTTGCAAGAATTCACAAGAAAAGAGCGATCGCTTTTTTGTTAATGTTGTACTATTGCTTCGGCGTAGCCCGCACTTCTCTACCAGAGGCTGCGCCAACGGCTTGGCTCAGTGACCACCGTAGGTATCGCCTGTCTTTCAAGTACCTTGTTTATCTAGTATTAAATTCCTCAACTTTTCTTCATCAAAAGTAAGCCCGTGACGTTCCAAATATGGGCGTAAATTTATTTTAATGAATAAATCTTTTAATTCTTGGGCAATCTCTTGGGGTGGGTTTCCTGATAATGCGATCGCAATTAAACGTTCTGCCGCTCGAAATTCACCACAGTCTATTGCAAGAGTTGCAGCACTGCGATGTAATACTGAACGAGTCGGCTCGGCATCAAGTTGATTAGCAATCAGTGCAGCAGCTTGAGATTCTTTTTCAAAAGCTTGTCGAGAAACGTGACTAGCTTGCTTTAAGTCTCCTCTGAGTTTAGCAATAAAAGCTGCTTCGGCCAAATCCATCGCCTGTTTATGCAACTCCTGAATCTGACTCATTTTTCCACAATAAAAGATAGAGGTCTGCTAAATTCAACAATAATAATGTAGGCTGGAAATTCGCCATCAGAAGGATTAGTTTGCTCGATTTTTTGTTTTATTCTAGCTCTAACCCTGCTATCATCTGCTTTACGTATACCTGAAACTTCCAGCCTTACTTTATTTTGAAACGGAAGTTCACCTGCTTCATCTTCGCTACCTAACCAATAATCAAATCCAGTGCCTTTGCACGATCGCTCAATGACTGTAAACTGAGTTAATTGTCTGATGAGCATAAAAGCAATGCCATAGGCTGCTTGTTCTGTGGTAAACTCTTTATCATTCCAGCAACGGAGCATTTGCTGTGTAATAGGTTGCCAATATAGTCTAAAGCTGGCGGTAAATTCTCCATTAACTGTGAGTTCTACACCCTGTAAATGACCTTGATCATCCAAACACACCGCACAAGCTTCTGCTAAAGCTGCTCCAAAAGATGGAGTTACAGCGGGTAGTCCTTCTTCTAATTTAGTTAATACTAACTCTTGGGGTTTATCCAAGCTAAATAGAGCGAATCTTACCGTGATTATTTTGATTATACTTTACTTGCAGTTCCAGAAATGCAATAAACTACAATTATTATTTTCCATCCTCTAGTATTAATATAGACTCAGCAGTACGCCCAAATTCTTCTGGTGCATATTGCAAGTGAACTTGGGCACCAGGCCAAGAAAATGTACCAGGAGTCACAGAACGGACTAAGTAATGCAGGCTATAAACTCCTGGTTCCACGTGGTCGGTGTATGCGATAATGCGATCGCGGTACACATTCTTAAACCCAAGTTCCCAGTTATCGGCTTTTGCTTGTAATGCAGCTGTGGTAGTTTGAAAACTTGCATCCACCGCCTCAAAACCCGATGGTAGCGGATCTTTAATCACCACATGATCCACAGGATGATCAGCGATGATTTCTAAACCAATATCAAACACCTGTCCAGAGGCTAAAGTCAAGGGTTTATCGAAAGCGTAAATACCTGTTTTTTGTAAAACTTTCTCTTTATTTACTTGACTAATTTCTCGTGTTATGCGTAAGCCGTTAAATCTGCCTGATTGATTTCCTTGCAAGTGATAATTATAAGCAACCAGATAGTGCAAAGTGCCATTACCTGATTTTTGCAATGTTAAATCATTACGACCACGAGGTAATTTATTCATCGGCACATTTAGCTGTAAACTAGGATTCTTATACCCTTCAAACCGATTTTCTCCTAACTTATTACCAGCTAATTGCACTGTGGCAACAAAATTAGGCGGCGTGGGTTGCAGTTGGCTATATTCTACCAAAGCTGTTAAGGCTTGAGCATTGTTATAGTTAGTTTGCCATGTGCCATCCCGTCGTAATGCCAGAAGACTTTGGAATAACTTATCTATAACTTCGGGTTTACTCTGCTTGGCAATAAATAAACGTAAAGCTTCCGCCTGCGTCGCAGTAGATGAACTCATCCATCCCCAACTATCTGGTAAACTCACAATTGCTGTGCGACCAGTTTCATAGATATTCTGTTGCAGCTGGTTCACTAATTGTTGAGATTCGTCTTGCCATTCTGGGAATTGAGATAAGTATCGCGCTAGTTTAATTTGAGTTACGACATCAAAGTTATTGCGTTGTCCATAAATATCTGCAAGAAAAGTATTGCGTTTTTCCCCAATTTGTGCCAGTGCTATTAAAGCATTAAGTTGCAGTTGCCTTTTACATAATTGCTGTTTGCAAAAATCGTATTCTCCAGGATTCGCCAGAACTTTTTGCAAATAAGCTTTCAGGCGAGACAGCATTGCAGAATCGACTAAATTAGGGAATACCTGACTGGCTAAAGCCAAAGATTCACCTGTATAAGAAGAAACCCAAGGGTCGGATTTTTCTTGTCCGGGGAAAGTAGTAAAGCCACCATCTGCTATTTGGAGTTTTTGTAATTTTTCAATTGCTTTACTTGCCTGTTGGCTAGGATTAAATTCTGCAAATACCTGGCCATATTTTTGGGCAATAGTTTGTAGATTAGCCGCAATGATTAATTGACTCGCCGCAGGTTCGGTAAACGGCAAATCATCATCTTCTAAAACCTGCTTTGCTGGTGCTTGAATCTCCGTTATCAAAGTACTCGCCAACTGAATATCTAAACCTCCCGCATCTGGGAAGGTATTTTTATCAACATTCAGGGGAATCTTCACCTGTTTCTCAGTGACACCAGTTTCAACGACTTGTTCTGTAATTTCAACTGGCTTAATTTCCAAAGGTACTTCAAAAGCATCTGCGGCTGTATTTAGCTGAGTGGTAAAGCGAACTTTAGCAATTCCCACACTATCCGCCACCATTGGAAAGCGATAAGCATGAGTTGCAGATTCAGCTTTGGTTTGCAAAGCAGTAGTTGTGGGGTTTTTGTCAGCAAACTTCACAGTACCGCTAAGTTCGCCATTAATTGAGAGATTTCCTGTAGTCCCGGTGTTGTTTGTTACAGATAAACCAGCAAGGATGCGATCGCCTGGACGGGCAAATTGTGGCAAGATGACATTAGTTAGCAGTGGCTTTATGGTGATAAACGTCGCGTCCCCATTCCCGAAACGCAGATTTCCATCGGTGGCCACAGCCATCACCCGCCATGTAGTTAAGTCATCTGGCAATTTAAAGGTTATCTGTGCATTACCATTTGCATCGGTGAGGACAGAACCGTTGTAGTAAGCTAAAGCTTGAAAATCTGTCCGGGTGCGAGTATTAGCTGCACCAGTTGAGAAACCACCGCCATAACCCCAACCTTTGGGTTTAGCTACATCTTGTGGTTGTAATATTACATCCCGTCGATTATCGCTAAAACGGGTAGATATTAACTGTTCTGCATAAACTGTATCCACCAAATTTGGCGGACGATAACCAGAAAGTTGTAACACCGCTTCATTTACCACCATGACTGTAAACTGTCCTTTGATGGGGTTTCCTTGATTGTCCTTCAATTCTAGCTGTATTGTTTCCTCTGCACCCGGTTCTAATGATGCTTGCACCGGCTTAACTTGCAGTTTTAAATACTTATCTTCTAAGTTAACTTTAAAAGGTGTAAAACCAATCTTCACCAAGTTATCTAAACTTCCTGCTTCCACTTGGTTTATGGGTTTACCTTGTCTTACTAATACAGCTTCGATGGCTGCATTTGGCAGCATTTCTGGCGTAACTTGAAACTGAATTTTTGGTGCGCTTCCCTGAACTTTGGTAATTTGCTGATAAATGGGTTTGTCTTTAATCACAGCAAAGTACAATTCTGCAGCTGGATAGGGAGATTGAATTAGTACAGTAGCGGTTTCTCCGGGTTTGAACTCTTTTTTATCTAATTTAACTTCTAAGACATCTTTTTCTCCCGAACCCCAAAATACTGAATTTCCTCCAGTTGCCCAAATTTGTAAATCTGTGGCACTTAATTCGGATTTGGCATCGCTAAAATTAACTCTAATCCGGTATGAACCAGATTCCGGCGCTGTTAAATTTACCGATTGCGGATTGCTAGCAGATGTAATTTCTGCTTGTCCTACTGTTTTATATTCAACTTGATTTTTTGGTGTTCGGCTACCTTCCACCAACTGCGTGACGCTGCTGTATTTTATCTGTTGTAATTCCAGGCGTACCCGTTGACCTGTTATCGGTTTTCCTGTAGGATCAGTAACAATCACTTCAATGGGAAAAGCCTTACCAGTATCAGCAATAAAATTACTTTTTAACCCAATGAGGCGATTACTTGGTAAGGCTGTAAAAGTTTTGGAATTCGCTACAGACAGATTAGAAACATCTGCAACTTGTACATCCACCCGGTAAGTCATCGAATATGGTAAATCATTAGCCACATTCACCGTTTGACTACTTTTACCATTAGCATCTAATTGGGCATTAGTTTGCAACACATCACTAGATATAGTCGGAGTTTCTTCCGGCCATAACCATTGTCTACCAAAAGTAAATTCCTCCCAACCTTTAGGAATAAAATTAGCCTGCTGACGAGTAATAAAGTATTTTGCTTCTCCACCTTCTACAGGCGCACCAAATAAATAATTACTTGTAGCATTAATATCCACTTTCTCGTCAATGAGGGCAAATTCTTTATCTAAGTTGAGTTCGACTTTAAAATTGGGTGGCTTAAACTCAGCAACCCGAAATTCTCCAGAAATTTCTTGCCCGTTCTTTCCCTTCGCCTGGATTGTATGATAGCCTAAGCGCTGAGTAGTTTTGATTGGCAATTCCAGAGAAAATGTGCCAAATTCATTTGTAGTTTTCGTACCTAAGTTAGTCTTTTGTCCATCAGGATTTACCAAAGTTAATTGGTAAACAGCATTTTTATCTTGCTGGATTGCACCATTTTGTAAATAGTCCGCAAAACCAGTTAACCAAGCTTTTTCTCCTGGTTGATACAACTGTCTATCTGAAAAAATTACCCCGCGTGATTCTGGCTTACTATCTTGCCAATCAGCATCAATACCATATCCATAACTGCCGCTATATTCTTCTGTTCTAGCGAATGCCCAATCTTGGTTTTCACGGGCGATTACTAATAATTGTGGTGATTTCCTAGAACTTTCTTTGCCAGAATAACATTGCGTTAATCCTTCACGAACAATTCTAAAAGTTCCATTTTCATCAGTTTTACCAGTTGCACAAGGTACAGGTTCCGGGCGAGATTTTGCCTCTAATTTTGATTGATAAATTTCAATACTACCATTTTTCACTGGTGAACCATCTGTAAGATGATTGACGCGAATTAAGCCTGACTCAGGAAACCACTGAGTAAATACGCCCAAATTCGTCAATTCAACCAAGCCATAAGTTGTCGGTTCTCGCCACAGTTCCTTACCATTCTCGTGATATTTATTAGTACGGGCTTGCACTCCGTAAGCTAACATTCCCGTAGCAGCACTTATTTTTTCTCGCAGAGGAACCGCAATATCAACTGATTGATTTTTCTTACCCGATACCTGAAAGCTTTGCCAATCAGAAGGTTGTGGTAATAAATCAATACTATTATTAAAATAAACTAAATCTGTCGGTTGAACTACTCTATAACCTGCTTTGTAGTTAGATTCTGGCAGATTTCCCACACTAATATTTAGCTGTAAATCTTTACCTGTGGGGAAAATATTCAAATCTGATGGTACCCAGATATCCCCAGCTAAATCTCCAGTATCATATTTCACTGTGACAGGTTTACCCAAAGTTTGCCCAAACTTATCTTTTAGATTAGCACCGATAGTAATTGTATAACTCTTGGCAGGTTCTAGCGCATAAGGATTGATGCCAACAATTTTATCTTCATCATTTATTTGGATAATTCTCGAAATCTCTTTTGGTGCTGGATTAATGGTAATATTTTCTTTAGCTGAATCTGGGAGTAAGACATTATTAAATTCTAGTTGCGGACTGCCTTTAAGAAATCTTCCAAAACTTCCCCCCGAATCTGGCTGTCCGTAAAAGTTAATTTTCTGAAATGCCAAAGGCGAATAAGTTGCTAACTTAGTGGCAAATTCTTTCTCTGTAGGTAGATTGCCATAAGCCGGACGTATTCCGGGAGAAAATACCAGGCGATAACGGGTTGATTTTTCGAGATTTTGCTGTGGGATGAGGTTATAAATCCAATTGCGTGCTGAGGGGTCAAATTTTTCTAAAGGGCCTTCTTCATTTTTTAATGGTTTTTCTTCTTTGTTGAATTCGACTTTAAAACCTATACCTTGATTTTTCCCTTCAGGAATTAACTGTAAATGTTCTTGTACAGAAGTTAAATCCAATTCTACATTTGAGGTAAATTGCAACTTCTGTTGTAAATCAATTGGTTCAACATCAGCCTTCTCAACAGGATTCACGCCAGGGAGATTAGTCAGGTTTATAGATTCAGTATTGAAAGTCCAAGGTAAATCTTTGTCTAGTCGATGATTTTTTAAATCGCCTAAACCTGCTTTGAGAGTGACTTGAAATCTTGTCGCTATTGGCAAAGCTTTATCAGCTTCAAAACCCACCATACGCGGTGTTAAAAAGCGAAATTGACCGGGTAAAGGCGGCGAAAGTGCAAATTTTTGTAATAGGTTTTGCTGTTCTGGACTATCAAGACTTTCAACTGGGATTAAAGCTTCTTTAAAACGGATGCGGATTTGGTTAAGAGATGTTGCATCCCCAATGGGACTAATTTGTTCAATCCAATCTGGTAATTTTGGGGGCGTGAGTGAGGAAACTGTTGGTAGTTGTTCTTTAGCTGAGTTGATATCAAAAAAATTACACCCTGCCATTCCTAGCATAAATGTAAAGAGGAGAATAAACTGTATTTTTCTCTTCCGCCTTGACGAATGCCTAATTTTTTTTAACGAACCGCCAAAGATGTGAAGGACGCGATAGAGAATTTTATGGTAGGAACGGAGTAAAACTCTGATAATCATATTTTTAGTAATTTAAAATTAAAAATTCGTAAATTATAGCGAACAAAACTTTGCATTACTTTATTAAGTGGGCACTCCCAAGACTAATAAAGTATGCCAGATGACTAGTTATTTGTACTCAAGCTTTGAATTTGACTATGTTTATTTACATTGATAACTAACTCAGTGTGATTGTTCCAAAAAATAACTACAATTCTTAACTATAAAGAAGTATTTAAATTTTGCTAACATTAATATACTGCTAAGTTAGTAAAAATGAATTATTAAGGATTTGACATATTTACTGATGTAGATGTAACTAACTCTGCGGGAAAATTAAGGTAAGTTTTCTTAGACAGGGGATTCCCTGATGAAACTAATTTCACGATCGCTACTCAAAATTAAGCACAGTAGTAAAATTATCCTACCTGTGCTGCTAATCTGTCTGATTGTACGGCTATTACCATATTTTGCGCCCATTCGTGCCGCAGACATTGCCCAAAATCAGTTAGCAATGCAATTTAGCGATCGCAATGGTTTACCATTAGGAACATTGCTCACCCGTGACCAAGAGCATACATCAGTAGTACCATTAAATCAAGTTTCGCCCCAGTTTATCCATGCCATTTTAGCCGCCGAAGATGGTAGCTTTTACCATCACGGGGCGTTGGATATGAAAGCTGTTATCCGCGCCAGCAAAGAAGCCATCCACGCGAAACGAATTATTTCCGGCGCTTCCACTATTACGATGCAATTGGCGCGGATGTTAGATCCCGTCCCCCGCAACTTCTCTGGTAAACTCAGTGAGATTTGGCTATCTTGGCGGTTAACAGCAGGGATGAACAAAGATGAAATCCTGGCTGCATATATCAATCGGCTGCCAATGGGAGGCAATATATATGGTGTGGAAGCAGCCGCGCAGACTTATTTTTCCATCCCAGCTAGTGAGTTGAATCTTGCCCAAGCTACTTTGTTGGCTGCTATTCCCAATAATCCCACATACTTTAACCCTTATGAGCGTTGGGAACGGCTGAAGCAGAGGCAAAAATATATCCTCAATCGGATGATACAGGAAAACTATATTAGTGCGTCTTCGACGAGCGCAGCACGAACACACACCGAAAAAGTTGTGTTTCAGTCTCGCCAGCGAGGAATTATCGCCGCACCACATTTTTTATTTTGGTTAGCCAATCAGTTATTCCAGACGCAAACAGAAAAAAATTCCCCCATCCGCACCACTATAAATCGTCCTTTGCAGCAGTTTGTCGAAGCACAGGTACAGCAGGTAATTTCTTTACTCGCCACCAACAATGTCCATGATGCAGCTGCGTTGGTGATTGACAACCGCACTGGTGAAGTTTTGGCTTATGTCGGTTCGCCTGATTATTTTAATGAAGTCAAACTGGGACGTAATGATGGAGTACAGGCGCTACGTCAACCAGGATCTACCCTCAAGCCTTTTATATATGAATTAGCTTTAGAAAAAAATTTAATTCGCCCAAATACGATTTTGGCAGATATACCTGCCCATTATGCAATTCCCGGCGCAAAACTTTACAGCCCCACAGATTACACCGAAAGGTTTCTTGGCCCTGTGCGCGTGCGAATCGCTTTAGCAAATTCCCTGAATGTACCCGCAGTGAGGGTATTAGAAAAAGTAGGTGTGGAAACTTTTTTAGAACGTCTGCATCAACTGGGATTTGAACACCTCAATCAAACCCCAGAACATTATGGTTTAGGGTTAACTCTAGGTAGTGGCGAAGTCAGTCTCTGGGAATTAGCCCATGCTTACCTAACTATAGCACGACAAGGAGATGCGACCCCTTTAGTAAGCACATTTTCCAATTTCCCACTCCCCAGTACAGACGCGATTAATCGCGTCTCTGCCTACTCCCCACTGGCTAAACACACGATATGGCAACTAATCACCAACATACTCAGCGATCGCCATGCTCGTGCAACAGCATTTGGTGTAGACTCAGTGTTAAATTTACCCTTTGCTTCTGCGGTTAAAACTGGCACTTCTTCCAATTTTCGTGATACTTGGACAGTTGGCTTCACCACAGATTACACCGTTGCTACTTGGGTAGGCAATTTTAACGGTGAACCGATGCGACAGGTTTCAGGAGTGACAGGGGCTGCACCCTTATGGAATCGAATTATGTTACATCTGCACGAACATCAGGAACCAGCAGGTTTTCCGCCTCCAGAAGGTTTAGTGCAATTACCTATTTGTGCAATTTCGGGGTTACGACCAACACCAGGTTGTACCTCAGTTGTGCAAGAATATTTCTATCCTGAAGATAAAAGTAACTACGAAGGTGAAAATCAGTTCAATTTACCACCAGAGTATGATGAATGGTTGGCAAAACAACAGCAATCGAATTTTACTTCTACTAATTTGAGAATTTTATCTCCGCATCATGGCGATTTATTTTTACTCTATCCAGCTGAAGAAGCGAAGCAAAAACTCGAATTTAAGCTAGTCGGAAATAAATCTGCGCCTGTGGAGTGGTGGCTGAATGGTGAAAAGCTAGATACACAGTCAGCTAATTCTTTATTTTGGTATTTGCGTCCTGGTAATTGGACTTTGGAAGCGAGAAGTGGGGAAATGAGTGATAAGGTAAGTTTTCAGGTGGAATTGGCTAATCTTAAACCCACGCGTCGGGGATTTTCTATTAGTAATTCTCCGGTAAAGAGGAATCGCCCATAATTAACAGGACTGTGTAGTTTTGGTTCTTCAGTACCTGTTATGCCAAATTATTAGTTAAACATCAAAATTTGGCTTAAAAAATAGGGTTAAAAGCCAAAATTATTGCTAAAATCCTAAAATGTTAGCAAATAATGCTAATTATGTTGATAAATAAGGCTTTCAGGGTTTTATCAAAGGAGTTTAGCATAGTAAGTACTGAAGAGCCGTAGTTTTTTGTAAGTCCTAATGAAATAGTAAGTGGCCGTGAATAAATCAGGACTTACGCAAACAATAGCTGAAAAGAATTATTTTTAGGTAGGGGCAATACCCTGCGGTCAGCCTTCGTCTACGTGAATTGCCCCAGAGTGCGTATAGTTTTGCGTAAGTCCTATAAATAAAATTCTACACTCAATATCTTCGGCTAAGAACAAGGATGAAGATAGAGGACTAATCTCTGTAAGCTAACAATAACTTGTATTTGAATATCGCTACTTTTTGCTAAAATATGATCCTAAATTCCAACTTATGTAAATATACTAACATAAATTTACTCAGATTTTTATTCTGATAAAATTTAAATACTAGTGGATATACGAGTTACGTTTCACTTTTATCTCAATAGGATGTAACCAAACATAGTAACTCGACTTAAATAATCAGCAGCATACTGAGAGTAAAACCTTTGTCAACTAAAGCTTCTCATTAATAAAACCGGAGTTCTATATATGCTAGTGAAATCTAGGCAAGAGCAATATTAATCAATCAAACCTGCAATTCAGAGATTTTGAGGTCACAATTAGACTTTTTCTGCAACCTATAACCTACTCTGTACAAGGATTTTAGACAAAATTTATCTACCTGTTTAGACAACGTAACAATGAGTCTTTCATATAGTTGCTGATAGGTTAAAGGTGGAAAATAGTGTTGTTTAATTTTGAGTACCTACCCTATTTCAGATGTTATTTAATCCGCGTTAGCCTTTTTAAGCATTAATTTGATACAACAGAGATAGCATTTATTTACTTGGTTTATGTCAAGTAACCTTTCTGACTAGTCTATTAGCTGTAATTACCTCTAATCATCCATTTTGACTAAGATTATTGGCAAATAGACTCAACTTCTTGCTAGCCGCATACTCTAACAACTAGCAAAAGTTTAAAAAAGCTATCTCTGAATTGACACAAGTTAAACAAAGAAGAATTCAAAATCAATCAGTAGGGGATTTAGCGCAAAGTGCGGTCTTTTCCCAAGGGGAGAAGAGGAGCAACTTTGTAAAAAAGACCCAGCACTTATTGAAAAGCACCAAATTTTGAATTTGGTGGGGGACTTAAAGCCCTTTATTCAAAGGCTCTCTACCAGACGCTGCGCGTAGCTTGCTTAAGAGTAGCGCGGACTCCTTCCTAACGCTGCGTCTATCCCCCACTCGTACAGAACTCAGAATGAATTCTAACTCCTGAATTCTGATTGTTAACTCAGCACGGGCTAAACGCCCCGCTACCTTTAACAGCACTCGCAACTCACCATTCTTCATTACCCACATCAAAAGGAAGTTGAAAATGTCAATTTTGTTTCCTCTACAGCCAAAACAGTGGCTCGGACGGATAGTATCTGCGCGGCTAGTTAGCTTGCTCGCCCTGCTTACTACTGTGATCCCCTTTGAGGTTCTTTCCACCCCAGCATTGGCCATCCCACCTGCTGCGTCTGTTGACACCAAAGTTAACGTGCCTAATACAATGACCTCTTGGCCCTTCAATACTAGCCGTTACTTGAAAGTGCCGCCCAACTTCTCCATCTCCGTTTATGCTCGCATTCCGAATGCCCGCTTTATCGCAGTTGCTCCTAATGGCGATCTTCTAGTGTCGCAGCCCTCTACAGGTAAAGTGCTAATTGTCAGGGCAAATGGCAGCAAAGACCCAATTATTTCTGAGTTCGTGACAGGTCTACGCAACCCACACGACATTGTGTTTCACACGATTAACAGCACCACATACATTTATATCTCTGAGAGTAATCAAATTAACCGCTTCATCTACAAATCTGGAGACATAACGGCGCACAATCGCCAAGTTGTCGTCGCCGGCTTACTAGATAGCAGCAGCCCGGAACTGAAAGGTGCTTACGGTCACGAACTGAAAAATATCGCACTCGATGGTAACGACAAACTATATGTGTCGATCGCCTCGTCCTGCAACGCCTGCGTGTCAGATACTGTCAGTAACCCACGGCGCGGTGCAATTTACCAGTACAACGCTGATGGAAGCAATCCACGGCTTTTTGCCCAAGGTTTACGCAATGCAGAAGGACTGGCATTCGTCCCCGGCACAAATGATCTCTGGGTAGCCGTTAATAATCGAGACAATATCGCCTATCCCTTCAAGGATGCTACTAACAACTACGGTAAGGTTATCCCCTCCTACGTGGACAACCACCCGCCAGAGGAGTTCACGCGAGTTCGAGATGGCGGTAACTACGGTTGGCCATTCTGCAACCCCAATCCTGACACCTCAAGTCGCTTCTACTATATGCCCTTCGACCGCGACTATCAGTTCAATGCTGATGGACATGTTAATTGCAATGCGATGGACAAGATTATCAGAGGTATCCCAGCGCATTCGGCTCCCTTGGGACTAACCTTCTTACAAAATACGAACTTTCCCAGCCTGTACTCAACTGGGGTACTGGTGGGGCTGCACGGCTCATGGAATCGGCAGTCGAAAAGTGGCTATAATGGCTATACAATAGCTTACTTTCCTTGGGACAGTACGACAAAGATTCCAGGAAACCAGATAGATTTAGTCAGCGGCTGGACACTTCCATTGACGGAAAAATACTGGGGGCGACCCGTGGATATGGCAGTAGATCAGCAGGGTAATTTGTTAATCTCAGATGACTACAGTGGCACGATCTACAAACTCTCCTACAAGCCTTCACGCTGATTTGTCATCGGATGTGGAAAAAGGGGAATGGTTCGCAAATGATGTTAGCGAACCACTCCCCAGATAAAAATGATTTCCAGATTTCATCCCATTTCGCACAAACTCTGATATAGGACTAGTATTTGATTTTTGAAATGGACGTAGTGCACTGTCTAGGCTAAAATAGTGCATTAGACGTAGGTTGGGTGGAGCGGAGCGCAACCCAACTGATTATCAGGATGTTGGGTTACGCAAAGCCTCCACCCAACCTACAATTTTTTTACTAGGTAACGCAAGGAACCTAGTTTACAGTGGTCTCATTGAACCAAGAATCCCCGTCCATTTATGGCGGGGAGTGTCAAAAGTAAGGTTGAAGCATCTAGTCGTAGCCGATTTGAATCCAGCAACAAATGATGATAGCGATCGCTATCATCAATGTAATGACCAATGACCAATGACTTTTGCCACAGTGTATTAATCCGATCACAGACTCTCGTAAGTGAGTTCCGCATTTGCCCAGTTAGTTTCTGCCAGAAATTCCCTAAATGTGGTCAGAAGTCCAGGAAACTGCTCTTCTCGTAAACGCTGGACATCAGCTTGATAACCTTCTTTGCGATACCACTGAATCAAATCGAACAGTTCCTTTTGCAGCAAGAGTAAGAAAATCCAGGCAGGTGTCTCTTTGTGGACAACTTTCATCCCCTGCGCTTGGGAGAATGCCTCTGCCATCCCAAGAGGAGTCAGCACATCGCCAGCTAACTCAATTTCTTGACCAATATACTTGGTGGGATGTTTGATTAGGTAGGCAGCAACGTGGCCCATGTCCTTGGTTGTAATTAGATGAAGGGGCTTATCTGGCTGAATAGAAAACGGGAAGCTACCTTTGAGAATAGAAGGTCGCGTGTACTTCTTCCAAAACTCCTCCATAAACAAGCAGGCTCGCAACATAGTAGTCGGTAAGCCAGCTTCTTTGAGAATTTTTTCTACTTGGTACTTTTGCTCAATCCGGGGGATTCCTGAATTCCTGTCCGCCCCACCTGCGGAATTGTAGACAAAGTGCTTAATGTCAGCTTGCTTGCTAACTTGTGCAACTCGCCTTGCCCTCTCTACCTCTAGCGGGTCAATTTTAGTGGAGTCCGCAGAAGTAGCGTGACAGTAAACAGCCGAAATCCCTGCAAAGGCTGTTATCAGGGAGGCTTCATCGTCGAGGTTAGCTTTTACCAGTTCAACTCCGGCATCGTTGAGCTTTGCAAGAGTTGGACGATTCAGGTCAATTTCTCTAGTGATGACTCGCAGGTTGGTAACTCCCTGTTGGAGAAATCCCTTGACGACATTTCCACCTGTGCCGCCAGTAACTCCGATGAGTAAGACTTTATCGGTGTTTGACTCTGTGCGATCGCGGAAATTTGACATTCTTTCTCCTACCTGGAGTTCTTCATTTAAATTAAGTTTATACAAAGACAGGAGAAGCAATCAATAAACTTGTACGATCACTTTGTCCTTTGCTAATGACCAATGACCAATGACCAATGACCAATGACCAATGACCAATGACCAATGACCAATGACCAATGACCAATGACCAATGACCAATGACCAATG
>NZ_JBTYKD010000070.1:0-7856 GCF_054880495.1 Nostoc sp. | reverse complement strand
TGTGCTACTCTATGAATCACCTGTATTCTACTCTACGAAAGTCTCAGGTGATGAAATCTACATTACTTAGTAATGATTCAGGTTAATGCCAGCTTCTTTTGCCATTACTTCTAAGCCTTTGGTTCCTATGGTTTTGATTGCTTTAGTAGACAGCTTTAATCTCACCCAGCGATTTCCACCTTCCCACCAAACACGCTTGCTTTGCAGATTGACGTGCTGAAGGCGTTTAGTACGACGGTGAGAGTGGGAAACAGCAAAGGCGTTATTTGCCTTTTTACCAGTTAGTTCACAGCGACGGGACATAGCAAATATCTCCAGATTTTTATTTTAATACAGCCTTTCCATTTTAGGTCTTAGGCAACAGAAGTAGGAAAAGAGATGGGGAGCAGGCTTGCCGTGAGCGTAGCCGAATGGGAGCGGGGGGAAAAATAACTCCAAACTCTTGTACAAACGCGATTAATCGCGTCTCTGCTCCAAACTCTTGTACAGACGCGATTAATCGCGTCTCTGCTCCAAACATCCTGTACAGACGCGATTAATCGCGTCTCTGCTCCAAACTCCTGTACAGACGCGATTAATCGCGTCTCTGCTCCTAACTCAGCACTATTTACTAGCTTCTTCCGTCAGCTTGGTGAGTACCTCATTCGATCGCTCGACGAAGGATTTCATTCCCTCAGCATCAAATCCTTTCTGAGACATCAGCGCTAAATCGTAGACGTGTTGGCAAATCAAGTTCA
This sequence comes from Nostoc sp., assembly GCF_054880495.1. NCBI lineage: Bacteria > Bacillati > Cyanobacteriota > Cyanophyceae > Nostocales > Nostocaceae > Nostoc > Nostoc sp. The sequence continues at coordinate 7,119 of NZ_JBTYKD010000070.1, read as the reverse complement.
CTAACTGATTTGTAGGCGATTCACCCTCACCTTGAATAATACTACTTTGGTTAAGATTTGCGAGATTTTGAATCAGTGGGTGAGCAGTATTCACTACCAAAATATGATCTTCGGGAAATTCTGTTGTCTGCTGCTGCATCATGGCGTTCATTTCCCGCAGGCGGCGGAGAATCTCTGGTAAAAGCACGATCGCAGGTGGTGTCCCTTGAGGATCATCTGATTTCAACGCTTCGGTACGGATGTTGAGTTTCGGTTTGTTGAGAGATTTTTCAAATAACTCTTTGATCGTCTCACTCCGAGTTTTGTTGGTGTTGGGATCAATAATTTCCGTAGCTTTGTCTTGTTCTAGCAGCGTATTATCTAACTCGGAATCTACCCGCGTAAATTTGACATCCTGATATTCCCGCTCTAAGAAGTTGATAAAGTGGGTGTCAATGAAGGAGTCCATAAACAAGACTTCCAAGCCTTGATTTTTGTGCAATTCTATGTATGTAGCTTGGGTTGCTTCATCGGTGCTGTAGAAAACCCGGTTCTCGTGGTGTTCTTTGTTACGTTCTAGATACTCTTTCAGCGTAGTATAAGGAGCGCTGGGTGCTGAAAAATCAGGACTGTTTGAGGGAGGAGTCACATCTTGCCAAGCATCCCCTTCTGAAGACTGTACCTCAACTGCTGGAGTTTCAGCAGCAAGTTTTTCTGTCAGCTTGGCGGTGGTGCGGAAGACAATGATATCTTCGATTTGTTTTTTGAATTTCTCGTCGTTGAGAACGCCGAATTTGACAAAAGTCCCAAGATCCTTCCAGGCGCTAATGTATTGTTCGCGGTTGTCGCGGAAAAGTTCTTTGAGGCGATCGCCTACTTTTTTGGCAATGTAATCACCGATTCTCCGCACGGTGCGATCGCCTTGCAAGGCACTGCGCGATACATTCAGAGGAATATCGCTGCTATCAATCACACCCCGCATTGGAGTCAGAAATTGCGGAATAATTTCTTCGCAGTTGTCACTAACAAAAACTTGATTACAAAATAGCTTGATCTGCCCTTTAGTAACATCTACATCTGGCCTCATTTTGGGAAAATACAGAATCCCGTTGATGATAAAGGGATAGTCTGTATTTAGATGTACCCACAAGAGAGGCTCTTCCTGAAAAGGATACAAGTAGCGGTAAAACTCTAAATAATCTTCTTGACTCAGATTACTCGGAGACTCTCGCCACGGTGCTTTTTGCTTATTTAATACTTCACCATCAAGTTTTATTGGTACTGGCAAGAAGTCGCAGTAAGTCTTGACAAGATTCTTAATCCGTGCTGATTCTAGAAATTCCTCTTCTTCTCCTTGCAAGCTGAGAGTAATAGTGGTGCCGCGAGTTGTCCGGGGCGAATCTTCTAGGGTGAAAGCTGGGGAACCATCGCAACTCCAGTGAACCGCCTCCGCTCCTTCTTGATATGAGAGGGTATCAATCTCTACCTTTTGCGCCACCATGAAGGAAGAGTAGAAACCAAGCCCGAAGTGGCCGATTATCGCTTGATCTGATTTGTCTTCATACTTGTGAATAAACTCTTCAGCACTAGAGAAGGCAACCTGATTGATATATTTTTTAACTTCATCTGCGGTCATCCCGATACCGTTATCAGAGATAGATAGGGTTTTATTGTTTTTGTCAATGGCAATTTCAATTTCTGGTTCGCCGATATCTCCAGCGTAATCTCCGGCGCGGGATACCATTTTCAGCTTTTGGATGGCGTCTACAGCGTTGGATACCAGTTCCCGTAAGAAGATTTGGTGATCTGAGTAAAGGGACTTCTTAATGATCGGGAAAATATTTTCAGTATGAATACTGATTGTTCCTTGTTCCAGCATAATTGGTAATTTTCGATGTTAGTATCTGAAATGATGATAGTCGCTAATACAGCCTAGCCCTCTGTTTTCCAGGATAAACCCGGAGAACACAGAAGGGGATGATACCAATTAAGATTTTAAAAGATAGCTTAAGCGATGTCTACGATGGTTACTGAGCTTGCCGTACCACTTCGTGGAAGCAAGCTACGCGCAGCGTCTCGTAGAGAAGTACGGGCTGCGCCTACGCTCGCTTTTTGAGGATTGTTTGCCCCCATTTTCAGATTCGGATTTCCCGACTCCCGATTTTTAACCCAGGTCTATTTAGTCTAGTTGAGACTGCTGTCTAACTATTGCTGGAATTCTTCTTCAATACCAAAAAATAGTGATACGGATAAGTGGGATCGATAAATTCTTGCTTGACAGTTAATCCAGCTTTTGCAACAGAGTTTAAAATCCGCTTTTTGGGATATCCTTTCAAACCCATTTCCCAGTAGTGTTCGCCACATACTGGCTTTGTACTCCAGAATTTTGGCATATTGATTAATAAATGCCTTGGTCTGCCTGAGAAAGAAGTCTTGATCTGAAACGAGAGGTATTGGGTGCAATAGGGAATCGAAATCACCAAAAATTTCTTTGTTGCAATGGCAAGTTTTTTTAATGCTTCTTCTGACTGTTCGTAGGGAAAGTGTTCCAGCACTTGAAACAGGACGATCACATCAAATTTATCTTGTGGTAATGAAAAATCTGTGGTCAAATCCAAAATCATTTCTGGCTTCAGGTTAGGGTCAATATCAGCAGTCGTGACGTTGTATCCATTGTTCTTTAGAATGTCTGTTAATAGAGAATTAAAAATGCCAATTTCCAGAACGTTTTTTACCTGATTACCCAGCGAAAAAATTAGACGCAACTGGTGGTGGTAACTGATGAGCCGATTTTTTGATAAATATTCCGAATTTCTAATATCTAAGGAGGTGATGAGTTGCATAAACAATGCCTACCTAACCTGGTGGACTGACAAATGTGGTGGGTATACAACTACAGGATTCCCTAAAATAATAGTGAAAGTAACAGTTTCTTATCCTAATTCGTAATTTGTAAGAAGCAAATTGATGCAACACACGGTAGGAGATCACAATTGTGGTGTGGTGTCAACTTAAGGTGAAATCGGCGCTTAGAAACGGCATCTACACGAGGCTTTACCCGCCTGCGCGGGTTACAAACCCGGAATTTTTTCTTAGTCCTCGGAGGGGGACGAGAGTTTGTGTAACCGCGAATTCCATTCGCCACGGCTTAAGTTGACACTGTATTCCACGCAATTAATAACTGCTATGTAGCAATCTGTGGTACTGATACCTTCACCAGCATTTTTTTACTAAAAGACAGACCGGTTTCATTTTTGTCAATGATAATTGTGTCTCCAGAGATAAAAGTATTTTCCAATAACTTGGTAGCGAGAGGGTTTTCTATTTCTCGCTGAATTGCCCGTTTCAGGGGGCGTGCGCCGTAAACTGGGTCATAGCCTGATTCTACAAGGTAATCACAGGCAGATTGGGATATCTCGAAGTAGATTTTTTGTTCGCGCAGGAGATTTTCTACGCGCTTGAGTTGAATACGGATGATCTGCCGCATTTCAGTGCGATTTAGGGTATGGAAAAGAATAATATCATCGACGCGGTTGAGAAATTCCGGGCGGAAATGCGATCGCAAGTTTTCCATTACTCGCTTCCGCATTGTTTCATACTTGGAATCATCACCAGATACATCCAAAATATGTTCGCTACCAATGTTACTGGTCATCACAATAACGCTGTTGCGAAAATCTACCGTTCTTCCCTGAGAGTCAGTAATTCTCCCATCATCTAACACCTGCAATAAAATATTGAACACATCGGGGTGCGCCTTTTCGACTTCATCCAGCAGCACCACCGAATAAGGACGGCGGCGAACTGCCTCGGAAAGTTGACCACCTTCTTCATATCCTACATATCCTGGAGGCGCTCCCACAAGGCGAGAAACTGAGTGTTTTTCCATATACTCAGACATATCTAAGCGCACCAAGGCATCATCAGAATCAAAGAGAAACTGAGCTAAAGCGCGGGCGAGTTCGGTTTTACCCACACCTGTCGGTCCCATGAACAAAAATGAACCAATGGGACGAGAGGGATCTTTCATCCCCGCACGGGCGCGACGAATTGCGGCTGCTACCGCTTCTACAGCTTCCTCTTGCCCAATGACGCGTTCATGCAAATGACTTTCTAGTTGGAGTAATTTTTGCCGTTCCGATTCCAACAGGCGATTAACGGGAATTCCTGTCCATTTGGCGACGATTTCGGCAATATCGGCTTCAGTAACTTGTTCTCGCAGCAACGTGGAACCTTGATTTTGAATTTCTAAAAGGTTCGCTTCTTTGGCTTCGCGATCGCGTTGTACTCCTTCCAATTTGCCATACTTCAGTTGGGCAGCTTTATTCAGATCATAGGCACGTTCCGCCTGTTCAATTTGCACTCGCAGCCCATCTTCTTCTTTCTTTAAGCTGCTTATAGCCTCCAATATCTGCTTTTCACCTTGCCATTGCTCATTAAATATTTGCTGTTTTTCCGTCAACTTGGCGATTTCTTGCTCAATTCGCTGCAAACGTTCTTTGGTTTGGGGAGTACCCTTTTCTTCGCCAGCTAATGACAGCTTTTCCATTTCTAACTGCATGAGGCGGCGATCAATGGTTTCCAATTCTGCTGGTTTGGAGGTAATCTCCATTTTCAACTGTGCTGCTGCCTCATCTACTAAATCAATCGCTTTATCTGGTAAGAAGCGATCGCTAATATAACGTGCTGACAGAGTTGCTGCTGCTACCAAAGCCGAATCAGAAATTTTGACGTTGTGATGAACTTCATAACGTTCTTTCAAGCCCCGCAGAATCGAAATAGTATTTTCTACACTTGGCTGATCCACAAATACTTGCTGAAAACGGCGTTCTAGGGCGGCGTCCTTCTCAATGTGTTTGCGGAACTCATCCAGGGTTGTAGCGCCAATGCAACGCAGTTCTCCCCGCGCCAGCATTGGTTTAAGCAGATTTCCAGCATCCATTGCCCCTTGTTGGTTGGAACCGGTGCCGACTACGGTGTGTAGTTCGTCAATAAACAGTACGATGTCACCGTTAGATTCTGTAACTTCCTTGAGGACTGCTTTTAAGCGTTCTTCAAATTCTCCTCGCAATTTTGCCCCAGCAATCAAACTACCAATATCTAAAGAAATGAGTTTGCGGTTTTTCAGAGATTCGGGAACGTCACCGTTTACCATCCGTTGTGCCAAAGCTTCGGCGATCGCAGTTTTACCTACCCCAGGCTCACCAATCAATACAGGGTTATTTTTGCTACGTCGAGACAAGACTTGAATTACCCGCCGAATTTCGTCATCCCGCCCAATTACTGGATCGAGTTTTCCAGCTTTTGCCTGTTCTGTCAAATCTCTGCCAAATTTTTGTAAGGCTTCATAGCGGGATTCTGGGCTTTGATCTGTCACCTTTTGGCTACCGCGAACGGTTTTAATCGTAGTTTCTAGTTTAGCTGTATCCGCGTTAAAGCCTTTGAGTAGCTTTCGTCCAATGCGATCGTCTTCAGCAAATGCCAAAAGTATATGTTCTACAGAAATATAAGAGTCTTTCATCCTGGTTCTAACTTCCTCAGCGCGGTCTAGTAAAACATCTAAATTGCGGCTAAGGTAAAGCTGATCACTTTTACCAACTTTCGGCTGACGTTGGGTAAAGGCTTCTAGCTGCTCTTGCAAACGGATTGGATCGACCTCAGATCGAGCTAGGATACGTATTGCCAGACTAGTGGGTTCTTCTAACAGGGCAATAATTAAATGTTCAACATCTAGTTGCTGTTGTTGATAAGCACGGACTATATCCTGAGATTTAACAATTGCTTCCCAGGCTTTATCAGTAAATTTATTCGGATCTGTAGGTTGCATCTTTAGAATTTTGGAATTTTGATTTTTAGTTTAGGGATTGGGGATTATTAAAGGGAGTGGGGAGAGACGCGATTAATCGCGTCTGTACTAGGGAGTGGGGAGTGGTTGTAACCCTACTCCTTAGTACCCAGATAATTATCCAAACATTCTCAGCGTATATCCGTATGTATCTCCGGTGGCAATTTGGGATTGGTAATTGTTGATAGTTTAGTTGATTACCTATTTTCTAATTTAAAACTAAAATACTGTTCTGAGGGGACTTTGCCAAATGGTGTTATTGGAGTGATGTCTACGAAAGGTTACGCAAACAATAGCTGAAAAGAGTGATTTTTAGGTAGGGGCAATTCATGTAGCTTTAGCTGACCGCAGAGTATTGCCCCTACCGCGTGTAGTTTTGCTTTTCCAAATATCGGTGTGGATTTTGCGATCGCTCTGAAGCAAAACTTGCTGCCCAGATCCCGACTTCTTCAATAAGTTGGGGATCTAAATCCAATTACTGACTCACAAGAGCAACTTGTGATTCCTGTTTGACTGCTGACCCTTGATTTCCCAGTTGAATTAGTTCAACTTTATACCCATCTGGATCTTCCACAAAAGCAATTACCGTCGAACCATGTTTCATTGGTCCTGGTTCGCGCACGACTTTACCGCCCTGATTGCGGATTTCTTCACACGTAGCGTAAATATCATCAACGCCAAGGGCAATGTGACCATAAGCATTACCCAATTCGTACTTTTCCACCCCCCAGTTGTAGGTTAGTTCTATTACCGAGTTGTCGCTTTCATCACCGTAGCCAACAAAAGCCAGGGTAAATTCTCCACTGGCATAATCTTTTCTACGCAGTAATTTCATTCCTAGAACTTCACAGTAGAACTTTAATGACTCTTCAAGGTTGCCCACCCGCAGCATGGTGTGTAGTAATCGCATATTGACCTTTTCTGTGTAATTGATTTAGTGTTATTCTCTATCAACATTTTACAGAAGTTGCCAGAGGCGATCGCATTTGGACAAAATCCAAAAATTGTTCAGCTTCGGCAAAGACAGGGGACTGGAGAGGAGTTCAAAGGCTCAACTGCCAAGTAAATAGGCTCAACTGCCAAGTAAATAGGCTCAACTGTCAAGTAAAAAGGCTCAACTGCCGAGTGAGTAAAAAGGCTCAACTGCCGAGTAAAAAGGCTCAACTGCCGAGTTCAGGGCTAGTAATGAATAGAAGACTCACCTTGACAACGCTAAGGGACTTCCAAGAAATAAATTACTACTACTTGTGGGGTGGGCGACACGAGAGCCTAGTAACCAAAGGCTCTCGTGTCGC